>CANGMH010000007.1 GCA_947454005.1 Verrucomicrobiota bacterium | reverse complement strand
CCTCGAACGGACGCGTGTTCTCCGCCAACCAGAGGCCCGTCTCCAGTTCGTGGCGCAGGATCTCCATGTCGACCTGGCTGTCGCGGGAGAGCTTCTTGGCGTCGATCTCCTTGGGCAGGGCCCGCAGGGTGGCCCGGGTGTGCTCCGTCCACCGGTCGCGGGATGTCTTGGAGAGGTCCTCGAGCTGGTCGTCGAACCGGTGGTCGCCCAGCGCGGTCGCGGACGACGGTTGGAGCCGGAACGATCCGTCGAGGTAGGTCTTGAAGAACGCCGCCAAGCGATCGTCCTCCGGTGTGGCGAGCAAGGGCATCGCCGACGACAACGCGAGGAACACCGCGGCGGACAACGCCCGGACCGCGGACCGAGGAGAATGGGTGGGGATCATGGACAAGGACCCGGGACCTTTGGGGGCCCGTGACCGCGGGAACGTGACGGGGCGGTGGCGCTTTGTCAGCCGCCAGGATCAGGACGTGTCGTGTCCGGTCGACCGCGGTCGGCCCGAGTCCCGGCCCCAAGCCGTCTCACTCCTCAGTGGTCCCGCGGACCACCTTCGGACGCGGCCCGAAGAGCGCGGTGCCCACGCGCACGATGGTCGCTCCTTCCTCGATGGCGACCTCGAGGTCGCCGCTCATGCCCATGCTGAGCACGGGCAACGGCGCGCCGAGGTGTTCGGCGCCGCGGTCGCGCAGCTCTCGCAGGCGCCGGAAGACCGACCGGACCTTCTCGGCATCGGTCGCGTAGGGCGCGACGGTCATGAGACCGTGGAGCTCCAGCCGCGGCAGGGCGTTGATGGCTCCGAGGTTTTCTAACAGCCGGTCCGGCACCCAGCCGAACTTCGACGATTCGCCCGCGACGTTCACCTCCAGCAACACCTTCAGCGTCTTGGCCTGCTTCTCCGCCTGCTTCTGCAGCTCCTCCGCGAGCGCGAGGCTGTCCACGCTCTCGATGGTGTCGAACAGCGCCACCGCATCGCGTGCCTTGTTCGATTGGAGATGGCCGATGAAGTGCCAACGCGCCCGCGACGGGCTCAGCGGGATCTTCGCCTTCGCCTCCTGCACGCGGTTCTCGCCGAAGGTGGCCAGCCCCAGCCCGACCGCCTCGGCCACGGCCTCGGCCGGATGGTTCTTCGACACGGCGAGCAGCGTCACCTCCGCAGGATCGCGTCCGACGCGCCCGCACGCGGCGGCGATGCGCGACTGGACGGCGGCGAGGTTCTCGGCGAGCGGCATGGACGGAGGATAGGAGCGGCGGCCGGCCGCACAAGGCGGTGCGTCCGCGCGGCCCCCGGATTCCGGGTTTGCCTTGCGGCTATTTCCTTGGCTCAGTCCGATACATGACGACCAGATTCTCCAGCTGCCTTCCTTCTCTGCTCGTTGCCGCGCTGCTCGCCGCTCCGGCATTCGCCGCCTCGGACTATTTGCTGGAACTCGACGGCATCCCCGGTGAGTCCAAGGACAAGGCGCACCCCGCCGTGATCGAGATCGAGAGCTTTTCGTTCGGAGCCACCAACTCCGGAAGTGCTGGGGCCGTCGGCGGCGCGGGTGCCGGCAAGGTTTCATTCGGCGATATCACTTTCAGCAAGGTCATCGACAAGGCCTCGCCGCTGCTCTACCTCCGCACCGCCAACGGCGCGCGCATCCCGAAAGCGACCCTGTTCGTCCGGAAACCCAGCTCCAATCCGGTGTCGGAATACTACACGGTCACCTTGACCGATGCGCTGGTGACCAGCATGCAGACCCGCGGCGGCGGCGACGGCTTCCCCCACGAATCCTTCTCGCTGAGCTTCGGCAAGATCGAGTTCAGCTACAAGCCGCAGAAGGTCGATGGCTCGCTGGACGCCGCGGTCAAGTCCGGCTGGGACCTGGTGAGCAACCGCGCCCTGTGAGCGCGCTTCCGATCGAGATCCCCAGCCTTGTCTGATCCTGTGATGAAGCGCTTTTTGCCTTTGCTGCTGCTCGCCGGCCTGTCTTTGGCCAAGTTGGCCGCTTCGCCGACGTTCCTGATGCTCGACGGCATCCCCGGCGAATCATCCGACGCCCGGCACAAGGGTTGGATCGGCGTGACCAGTTTTTCGGAAGCGGTCTCCAAGGCGGCTCCGGACGCGGCCAGCCAGTGGCCGGTGTTCGCCCCTATTTCGATCACCAAGAATCTCGATAAGTCGTCGCCGCCATTGATGCTCGCCTGTGCCAACGGCAGGAAGATCAAGAGCGGCGTGCTGGAAGTGGTCCGGGCGGATCAAGACCGGCTCCGGTTCCTCCAGGTGAAGCTCACCAATGTGACGGTCGGTTCGTTCCGCCAAGACGGCTCCAGCGGTGCCGGCACCGGACCCACGGAATCCATCTCGCTCGGCTTCGAGACCGTGGAGTGGGTCTACACCGAGATCGACGCCAAGGGGAAGCCCCTCAAGGACATCGTCTGCAGTTGGGAACTGCTGAACGGCTTCGGCAAAGGTGGCGATCCTTTCTTGGACAGCGACAACGACGGATTGCCGGACCATTACGAGCGGCTCTACGGGCTGGACCCGGCGGCCCCGGATGCAGATGGCGACCTGGACGGCGACGGCCTGAGCAATCTCGAAGAGTTCCACGCCGGCACGATCCCGGACCGCAAGGACTCCGTCTTCCGCACGACCGGCACGCAGCGCGAGCCGGGGAAGTTCGTGCTCAAGTGGACCCGCGCGGCCGGCAAGACCTACCGCCTGCTCGCGGCCGCGACGCCCGACGGTCCGTTCGAGTTCGTGCAGTTCGTGGAACCCGCCGACGGCCCGGAAGGGACGTTGGAGGTGGACGCGACGCCCGCGCACCAGTTCTACATCATCGAGGTGGATTGAACCGGGCGATCTGCCGGCCCACCGGGCCGATCAAGGGTCGCCGGCTCACGGCAGCTCGCGGATCCGCAGGCCGCGGAACTCGACCGGCGAGCCCTCCGATTCGAGGCAGAGGTAGCCCGTGGCCGGCTTGCATTCGGTGCCGCCCGAGACCTCCTCGCCGTTCACCCACAGGCGCACCTCGCCGTTGATGGCGCGGACGTAGTAGTGGTTCCACTCGTTGATGCCTTTGCTGAGGTTCTTGCGGGGGAAGCTCCGTTGGCCATCCGGCGCGACCGGCGGGAACGGCTTCATCTTGGCCGGCCCCGTGGGGAAGACGTCGCCGTTCGTCGTGAACCAGTCCGCCTTCTTGCCCGACGATTTCTCGTACTGCTCGGTGTAGCCGTGGTCGAGCACCTGCACCTCGATGCCGTCCGGCAGCCGACCCTTGCCCGCGGCGAGGTTCTGGATGGAGGCATCGCTGGCCCAAACAAAAATGCCCGAGTTCCCGCCGGACCGGAGATGCCGCCACTCGGCGACCAGCTCGAAGTTGGTGATCGGCTTCTTCATGCGGGTGACGCCGACCGGTTGCCCGGTGCAATGCACGCCGCTGTCGGTCCAGGTCCACGTGTTGGTCGCGCAGTTGACGTTCACGAAATCCGCATCACCCAACGGCCGCCAACCGGGAGCGGTACCGTCGATGAAGGCCTTCGGGACGGAAGCCGGTCCGTCCGCGGTGACGGGGAGGGCGGACAGCAGGAGAACAGAGGCGAGATAGCGGAGATCCATGGCTGGGAAACGGTGAAATCCGGAGCAGCGTGGCCCGCCCCAACGTGGACCTCCAGCGCGATCACGCGGAAACTACCGGAACGATGTGGGTCCGCGGATCTCGATCCCGCCTCATGCATCCAGCGACACCCCGGAAGGATGCCGCCGTCACTTCGCCGCGGCGTGGACGGCATGCGTGGCCGCCGGAGCCGCCGGAGAAGCCGGCACGCTGAGGCCGGCGACGGCCTGCTTGGCACCTTGGAGCAAGGCGTCCGGGAACACACCGAGATAGACCACTCCGATGACGCACACCGCCAAGGCCAGCTTGGTGGCGCTGCCGACCTCGATCGAGGTCAGGTCGGTGACGTTGCGCGGCCAGAACATGGCCCGAACGACGCCGAAGTAGTAATAGAGCGAGATGACCACGCCGACACAGGCGACCAGCAGCGCGACCAGGAACAGTTTGTCGGTCGCAACGTGCGAGGCCACGGCTTTCAGCAGGAGGAATTTCCCGAAGAACCCGGCCATCGGCGGGATACCGGCGAGCCCGGCCATCGCGACGGTCAGTCCGGTGGCGAGCAACGGCGAGCGTTGGCCCAGCGCGGCGAAGGAGCTGATGTCGTCGCTGTCCGTCCGGGCCGCCACGACGGCGATCACCGCGAAGGCCGTGAGCACCGTGAAGATGTAGCCGCCGAGATAGGTGAGCACAGCCGAACCGCCGAGGAGTCCGGCCGAGCCGACGCCGAGCAGCAGATAGCCGGCGTTGGCGATGGAGCTGTAGCCCATGAGGCGCTTCACGCTGCGCTGCGGGATGGCGCAGAGGCTGCCGTAGAGGATGGTCACGATGCCCAATCCGAGCAGCAGACGGCTCCAGTGCGCGGTGATCTCCGGCACGGCACCGAAGGCGATGCGGAGCAACAGGGCGAAACCGGCGGCCTTCGAACCGGTGGCGAGGAAGGCGGTCGTGGTGGCCGGGGCGCCTTGGTAGACGTCCGGGGCCCACATCTGGAACGGGAACGCGGCGATCTTGAAACCGAGGCCCACGACGGTGAGCAACAATCCGATGAGGAAGACCGGTGACTTCGCCAGCTCGCCCTGTTTGGCGGCGATCTCATACAGGTTGGTGGTGTTGGCGGATCCGAAGATGAAGGCGATGCCGAACACCATGAAGCCGGAGGCGAGGGCGCCGAGGATGAGGTACTTCACGCCGGCCTCGAGCGAAGCGAGCTTGCCGCGCGAGAAGCTCACGAGGATGTAGAACGTCACCGTGACCAGTTCCAAGGCGACGAACATGAGGACCAGGTCGTTGGCCGATGCGGCGAACAACATCCCGACCGTCGCGAACAGGATGAGCGCGCAATATTCGGCGTAGCCAACCAGGGTCTCCGAGACATCGATGGTGAGGAGCAGCACGACCATCGCGGACAAGAGGAAGAATCCCTTGAAGTAGTTCGACATCGCGTCCACGACGAACATGCCGCCGAACGCGGTGCCGTCCGGGGGCGCACCGGATCCGATGGCGTAGGTGAGCAGGATGCCCGTGCCGGTCGCCGCGGCGTATCCGAGCAGCTTGCGCGCGGACGACGGCAGCCACAGGTCGGCGAGCAGGACGCCCAGACCGAGCAAGGCGGCCAGTATCTCCAAGGTCAGCAGCGAGTAGTTCATCGCGGGGCGGAAAGCAGGTTCAATGGGCGGAGTTCGACGCCGTGGCGACCGGCGCATGGGCGGCGGGGGTGGTCGCCGCGGGGGATTTCGCGGAAGCGGACTTCACCACCTCGGCGACGGCGGGCTTGATGCGCTCGACGAGCGATCCCGGTGCGATGCCGAACCAGAGCAGCGCCCCGATCAGGACCGCGAAGGGAAGCTGGCGCCACAGGTTGCCGGCGTCGGCCGCCTTGGCGAACTCGGGCCGGACCGGACCGTGGAGAAGGTCGCGGATCGCGCGGAGCATGTAGACGCCGCCGATGATCAGACCGCCCCAGGCCGCGGCGACGACGAACCACGGCAACGTCTTCCAGGCGCCGAACATCACCGTGACCTCGCCGGGGAAGTTCGCGAAACCGGGCAATCCGCAGCCGGCCATAAGCGCCATCACCGTCGCGGCGCCGATGAACGGCATCGGACGCAGCAGACCGCCGAGCTTGTCGAGGTCGCTGGTGCCGGTGGCGCGGACGAAATGGCCCAACAACCCGAAGCTGAGCGCGGCCAACAAACCGTGGGCGACCATCACGACCACCACGCCGGTCACGCCGACGACGCTCACACTCGCGAGACCGAGGAAGCAGAAACCCATGTGCGCGAGACTGGAGTTGCCGAGCAGCAGCGCGAGGTCGCGCTGGCGCATCGCCACGAACCCGCAGTAGAGGATGTTGCCGAGGCAGAGCACGGCGACCACGGGCATCCAGCGCGCGACGCCGTCCGGCATGAGCGGCAACGCGACGCGGATGAGCGCGTAGAGACCGACCTTCTTGAGCACGCCGGCGTGCATCATCGCGGTCGCGGCCGGAGCGGCGGCGTATCCCGACGCGGCCCACGAATGGAAGGGCCAGAGGCCGACGAGCGTGCCGAATCCGAATAGCAGCAACGGGAAGATCAGCGCCTGGGCCTGCGCGGCGAGCGGTTTCTCGGCGAGCCAGGCCTTGAGCACGATGATGTCGAGCGTGTTCGCGCCGGACATCCCGTAGAGCGCGATCAGGCCGGTCAACGCCACCAACGCGCCGAGCGTCAGGTACAACGTGATCTGGAAGGTGGCGTAGTTCTTCTGCTCGCCGCGACCCCAGATGCCCATCATCAGGAAGGTCGGGACGAGCGCGAGCTCGTTGAAGAAATAGAGGAAGAAGAGATCGAGGGAGAGGAACGCGCCGATAGCGCCGCCTGTGATGGTCAGCAGCATCAGATAGAACAGCTTGGGCTGGCGCTCGATGTCCCAGGAGACGCAGGTCGCGGCGAAGGCGACCAGCGACGCCATCAGGACGAGACCGATGTTCAGGCCGTCCACCCCGAGATGGTAGCTCAGGCCCGCCGCCGGGATCCACGCCGCCTGTTCCTCGAACTGGATGTCGGCGACGCCCGGCTGGAAGGCGGCGAACAGGGCGATGGCCTTGATCGCGGTGACGGCGGTCGTCAGCAGCGCGACGAGGCGGACGACGACCCGGTAGTTGCCGGGGACCAGCAGCACCAGCAGCGCGCCGACGAACGGGGTGAGGAGAAGGGAGGTGAGGGACATGGACGGGGTGGGCGCTTACTTCATCGCCAGCCACACGACCAGCGCGACGCCGGCGGTGAACATGAAGGTGTAGGTCTGGATGTTGCCGGTCTGCGCCAACCGCAGGCCGCGGCCGACCAGTTCGGTGGTGCCGTGCGCGCCGCGCACGACGAGGCCGCTGAAGATCCAGCGGTCGGCCCAGCCCGCCAGCCGCGCGGCGAGGTCGTGGACGGGCACGAACAGCGCCTCGTAGATCTCGTCGAAGTAGAAGCGGTCCTTCATCGCCCGGGCCAGCGCTCCGAGCATGCCGGGCAGCGGGTCCTTCGGCGCGCCCCAGTAGAGGCCGAACGCCGCGGTGGCGCCGAAGAGCAGCGCGCCGAACCCGAATGTCGCCGCCAACGGCGCGTGGTTGAACGGTCCGAAGATTCCGCCGCCCTCGTGGGCGTGGAAATGCGGGTCGAAATGGCCGCTGAGGAAATCACCGAGCGGGAACCACGCGATGGCGATGCTCGGGACGGCGAGCACGATCAGCGGCCACGTCATCGCGAAAGGAGATTCATGGGCATGGCTCGCGGCGTCGGAGCGCGGCGTGCCGAAGAAGGCGATGATCACCAGTCGCAGCATGTAGAAGGTCGTCATCGCCGCGACCACCACGGCCAAGGTGAAGAGCACCGGGTGCCCTCCATTGAGCGCGGCCACGAAGATGGCGTCCTTGGAGTAGAAGCCGCTCGTCAGGATCGGCACGCCCGCCAGCGCGGCGGTGCCGATGGCGAAGGTGCGGAAGGTGACCGGCAGCTTCTCCCAGAGCCCGCCCATCTTCCAGATGTCCTGCTCGTGATGGCAGGCATGTATGACCGAACCGGCCCCGAGGAAGAGCAGCGCCTTGAACCCCGCGTGCGTCGTCAGATGGAACATCGCCGCGTCCGGCCCGCCGCATCCGACCGCCATCACCATGTAGCCGAGCTGCGAGAGCGTGGAGTAGGCGAGGATGCGTTTGATGTCGTTCTGCTGGATCGCCATCAGCGCCGCCAGGACCGCGGTGAAACCGCCGATGACCGCGATGATGTCGAGCGCGGAGAGCGTCCCGAGGAACGCCAGCGGCGCGGGCCACGCGGCCGGGACCTGGTAGAGGAAGAACGTCCGGCAAAGCATGTAGACGCCGGCCGCGACCATCGTCGCGGCATGGATCAGCGCGGACACGGGCGTCGGGCCTTCCATCGCGTCGGGCAACCACACGTGCAGCGGGAACTGCGCGCTCTTGCCCATCGCGCCGCAGAAGATCAGCAGGCCGGCGACCGAGGACATCGAGCCGAGCAGCGCGGGATCGGCGCCGAGCTTGGCCGACAGGCCGGCGAAGCTGACCGAACCGAGAGCGGCCCACACGATGAGGATGCCGAGGAGGAAACCGAAATCGCCGAGGCGGTTGGTGAGGAACGCCTTCTTCGCAGCGTCGGCCGCGGACGCCTTCTCGTGCCAGAACCCGATGAGCAGGTAGCTCGACACGCCGACCAGTTCCCAGAACACGAACATCATCACCAGGTTGTCCGCCAGCACGATGCCGAGCATCGAGAAGGTGAAGAGGCTGATGCTCGCGAAGAAGCGGCCGAAGCTGCGGTCGCCGTGCATGTAGCTGGTGCTGTAGATCTGCACCGCGGTCGAGACCCCGGTGACGACCAGGAGCATCAGGAGCGAGAGCCGGTCCACGACGAGCCCGATGTCCACGTCGAGGTCGCCCACGTGGATCCATGAGAACGGCGTCGTGACGGCCGCATGGCCGCCGAGCCCGAACGTGAGGAAAAGCGCGACGCTGAGCAGGAACGACACCGACACGGCGGCGATGGAGAACACCGCGGACAGGAGGTTGTCCTTCCGCACGCCCACGGCCACCCCGATGGCCGCGACGAGCGGCAACAGCAGGATGAACCAGGCGAGGTCCTCGGGCCGGGAACTGAAGGCCGGTGCGGCGGCGGTGACGGCGGAGTGGGCGGCGTGGGCGTCCATTTCAGGAAAGGGATGGGACAGCGGAGGCGCGGAGGCGCGAGGGGCTGAGGAGCCGGGCGGCGATGATGTCGCCCTCCCCTTCCGTCGTCTTGCTCCGCTTCATGGCGTCCTCGCTGTTCATCGGATCAATACTTCAGGCTGGTGAGGTCCTCGACGTGCGCGGTCTGCCGTTTGCGGTAGAGCGCGACGATGAGGGCGAGGCCGACGGAGACCTCGGCGGCGGCGACGGTGATGATGAAGAACACCATCACCTGTCCGTCGAGGTTGGCGTTGAAACGGGAGAAGGCGACCAGCGCGAGGTTCGCCGCGTTCAGCATGAGCTCGAGGCCCATGTAGATCACGATGAGGTTGCGCCGCGCCAGCACGCCGAACAACCCGAGGCTGAACAGGAGCACGCTGACGGCGAGGTAGTGGTGGAGACCGGCGTTCATTTCAGGTCCTTCTTGCTGAGCAGGATCACTCCGACCATCGCGACCAGGAGCAGGATGGAGAGCACCTCGAACGGCAGCAGGTACTGCGTGAAGAGGATCCTGCCGAGCGGCTTGGTGCCGCCTTCGACCAGCTTGTCGCCGCCGAACGGCACCGCGCCGGAGACCGCCTTGGCCAGGATGCCGGCGATGGCCGCCACCGCGACGGCCCCGAGGCCGACGGTGACCTTGCGGAGCTTCCGGCGCTCCTCCTCCTTGAGGTCGAGCAGCATGATGACGAAGAGGAACAGCACCATCACGGCGCCCGCGTAGACGAGCACCTGGACGGCGGCGAGGAAGAAGGCGTGCAGCAGGACGAAGAGCCCGGCCATCGAGACGATGGTCAGCACGAGGAACATCGCGCTGGTGACCGGGTTCCGGCTGAGCGGGTTCGCGACGCACAGGAAGCCGCACAGCAACGTGAGGCCGGCGAAGGCGTAGAACAGCAGGTCGGTGGGCTGGGGCATGGCGGCGTCTTATCTCGTTTCGACGGGGAACACTTCCTGTCCCGCGGCCTCGTCGAGCTTGTGCTTCCACTTCTGGATGCCGGCGTGGGTCCCGCCGAGCTTCAGGAGCTTCTCCTTGTCGTAGATCATCTCCTCGCGGCTCGTGCCGGTGAGAGAATAGTCCTTCTGGAGGAAGATCGCCTCTTCGGGGCAGACCTCCTGGCAGAGGCCGCAGAAGATGCACCGGAGCATGTTGATCTCGAACTCCTCCGGCATCTTCTCCGCGTTCGCGCGGTCGGCCGGCTTCCCGTCCTGGCCGGGCGGCGTGATGCGGATGGCCTTGGGCGGGCAGACGAACTCGCAGAGCTGGCAGCTCACGCACTTCGTCGCTCCGTCCTGGTCCTTCACGAGGTAGGGCGCACCGCGATAACCCTCGGGCACGACCCACTTCTGCTCGGGATACTCCATCGTGATCGGCTTGTTGCCGAGGAACGGAGCGGTCTTCTTGAAATGCTTCCACGTGACGCCCAATCCGCCGAGGAAGGACGGCAGATAGGTGCGCTCGTATGCGGTCAGCGGCTTGCGTTCGACAACCTTGGTGCTCATGCGATGACCTCTTGCGCGGCCAGCTTGGGAACTCGCGGCGTCTGGCTGAATTCAACGGAAGGCCAGCCCAAAGCCAAGCCCTTCGCGCTCAGGTCCTCGTCCAAGTCCGGCCAATGCACGCCCATACCGGGACCGATCAGCTCGAAATGGTCCCGCTGGGTCTGGGTGGCCTTGAACAGGCGTGGGTACCACACGAGCGGCAAGCTGACGGTGCGCCCGTCCTCAAAATCCACGGTCAAGGTCGCCGCATCGCAGCGGACCCCCGTCACCCGGATGTCATCCAAAGTATTCATGCCATGCCTCCAGCAGCAGTTGTTCGTTGTCCTCGATCAAGCCAGCGATCTCCTTCAAATCATGGGCCCGGAACCCGCCGTTCTGTGCGAGTCGCACCGGCTCCAGCCAGAACTTGACGGCATACCGTCCACGCGAGACATGCACATGAGGTGGCTCGCTCCCGTCACCTGAGAAGAATCCGAAACGATAGCCATATGCTCGTAGCACGGTGGGCATGCGAGATCGATATTCATCGGTTCGTGAACGCGACCACGAGGGCGGTCACGAGGATGTTGGCCAGGGCCAGCGGGATGAAACGGCGCCATCCTAGGTCCATCAGCTGGTCGTAGCGGAAGCGCGGGAACATCCAGCGCACCCAGATGAAGAGCACCATGAACGCCGCCATCTTCGCGACGAAGATGCCGATGTGCAGGACGCCGCCGAGCAGGCCGTTCGCGGGCTCGCCCAGGAACGGCAACGACCAGCCGCCGAAGAAGAGCGTCACCATCATCGCCGAGCTGGCGATCATGTTCGCGTACTCGCCGAGGAAGAAGAGCGCGAACTTCATCGAGCTGTATTCGGTGTGGTATCCGCCGACGAGCTCGGATTCGGATTCCGGGAGATCGAACGGCAAGCGGTTCGTCTCGGCGAACGCCGCGACCAGGAAGACCACGAACGCCACCGGCTGCTTCAGCACCAGCCATCCGCCATGCGCCTGGTACTCGACGACCTTCGAGAGGTTCAGGTCGCCGACCAGCATGAAGATGGACACGACGCTCATGCCCATCGCGATCTCGTACGAGATCATCTGCGCGCTGGAGCGGATGCCGCCGAGGAACGGGTACTTCGAGTTCGCCGCGTAGCCCGCGAGCACGATGCCGTAGACGCCGAGCGAGACGATGCCGAAGGTGTAGAGGATGCCGACGTTCAGGTCGGCGATGACCATCTTGTTGTCCGGGTTCCCGAGCGTGGACCCGAACGGGATCACCGCCAGCGTCATGAACGCCGGGATGACCGCGATGGCCGGCGCGATCCAGAAGTACACCGTCCGCACGTAGCTGGGGGTGAAGTCCTCCTTGAGCAGGAACTTCAGGCCGTCCGCCATCGGTTGGAAGATGCCGAGCCGCGTCAGGAACGGCCCGAGCACCGGGATGAACTCCACGATCGGCGGCGCCGTGCGGTTGGGACCGACACGGTCCTGGATCCAGGCGGAGACCTTGCGCTCCACCAGCACGGCGTAGGCGACGAAGGTCATCGTCACGCCGAAGACCACCGCGATCTTCAGCACGCTGAAGAGGATGAACTGGACCGTCGGATCGAGATATTTGAGGGCGTCCATGTCGGGTCAGAGCGGAACGTTCACGCCGGTGTCGCCCACCTTGGCCCATTCGAGGCCGGCGAACGCGGGCACTTCCTTCGCCATCTGATTGAACAACCCTTCGATGCTCACGAAGCCGTCCTGGCCGGTGACGTCGAGCACGATGTCGTGCAGGAACTCCCACTCGGCGCGGGCATCGCCGGGCGCTTCCACGGCCTTGGTGAACTTCTGGAGCCGGCCCTTCACGTTGACGAAGGTGCCGCGTTTCTCGGCGTGGGCCGCTCCCGGCAACAGGTGCGTGGCGGCCGCCGTCGTGGCGTTCGGCAAGATGTCGCTGACGACCAGCGTCTCCAGCTTCGCGAGCAGGTCCGCTCCGATGCCGTGCTGGGTCACGTCCTCGCCGAAAACCACGAGCGTCTTGATGGAACCGGCGGCGATACCGGCGGCGACCTTGGGCAGGTCGGCGGCCGCGAAGCCGTTCAAGGTCGCCCCGTTGGTGTTCGGGTTCTTGTCGGCGGCGACCAGCAGCTTGTCGGCCTCACCGGTCCGGGCGACGGACGCGGTCTGGGCACCGAGCTTGTCCGCGAGCTTCTTCAGCAGGAACAGCTCCTCGGTGGTCTGCCGGGCGGAGGCGACCACGGCCGTGCTGCCCTTCGGCGCCGCGGCGAGCTTGGCGGAGACCTCTTTCAACGCCGCCGTCCAGGTCGACCTGCGGCCGCCGACCATCACGTCCTTCAGCCGGTCCTCGCGCGCCACCCACTTGTAGTTCAGCCGGCCGGAATCGCACATCCAAGGGCCGTTGACCCCGTCGTTCTCGCGCGGCTCGTAGCGCTGGATGACGCCTTCGCGCGACCCGATGGTGATGCTGCAACCCGTGCCGCAGCTGGTGCAGACGCTCTTGGTCTCCTTGAGGAACCAGACGCGCATCTTGAACCGGAAATCCTTCGAGGTCAGCGCGCCCACCGGGCAGAGGTCCACGGTGTTGAGCGTGTAGTTGTTGTCGAAGGCGCCTTCCTTCCACGCCGCGATGGTGTTGTACGATCCGCGGTTCACGATGCCGAGCGCGTCGTCGCCGGCGATGTCCTTGGTGAACCGGATGCACCGGGTGCAGAGGATGCAGCGCTCGTCGTCGAGCACGATGCGCGGCCCGAGGTCGACCGCCTTGGGCTTGTGCACCTTCGCCTCGACGAAGCGGCTGCCGGCCTGGCCGTGCTGCACGGAATACTCCTGCAGCTTGCATTCGCCGGCCTGGTCGCAGATCGGGCAGTCGAGCGGATGGTTGATGAGCAGCGATTCGAGCACCGCTTCGCGCATCTGCTTGGTCGCGGGCGAATCGGCGTAGATCTCCATGCCCGGAGCAATCGGCGTGGCGCAGGCGATGGCGCCGCGCGGGGTGCCGGGCTCGTAGGGCAGCACCGACTTGGCGATCTTGGGCGACCCGTCCTCGTTCAGCACCGGTTTGCGGTCCGGCCCGATCATCGGCGTGCCGAACTCGACCAGGCACATGCGGCAGTTGCCGGCGACCGGCAGCTTGTCGTGGTAGCAGTAGTGCGGGATGTCCACGCCGGCGCAGCGCGCGGCCTGGAGCATCGTCGTCGCTTGCGGCTTGCCCTGCCAATCGGGCATGGTCTTGGGCACCTGCAGGGTCTTGCCGTTGACCTTGACGGTCATCGTCTCGACCGGCGGCGGGGCCACGGGCGCGGGCGCGGGGGATGGGATCGCGGGGGCTGACATCGCTGGATCAGTGTTTGTTGGGGCTCGCCGCCGTTCTCGTCCCGTGGGCGGGGCCGGTGCCTTTGGCCCGGGCTTCCTCGTCGGCCGCTCCCTGCGCCTCGAACTCGTCCCGGAACTTCTTCACGAAGCTCAGCACCGGCCACGAAGCGGCCTCGCCGAAGGCGCAGATGGTGCGGCCCTGGATGTTCTGGGCGATGTGCGACAGATACGCGGCGTCCTCCTTGCGGCCTTCGCCATGGCTGAGCCGGTGCAGGCCCTTCGACAGCCACAGCGCGCCTTCGCGGCACGGCGTGCACTGGCCGCAGCTCTCGTGGGCGTAGAACTCGGACAGGTTCGCCAGCGTGTCGACCATGCTGCGCGAATCGTCGAGCACGATGATGGCGCTGGAACCGGACATCGTGCCGGCCTGCTGGAGCGAATCGAAATCGTACGGCAGGTCGAGCAACGGCACATCGACCTTCGTCATCTGGCCGTCCGCGCCCTTGCGGTTCAGTTTGAAGACCTCGCCGGCCTTCAGGACCTTCGACGAGGAACCGCCGGGGATGACCGCCTTCAACGAGCGTCCCGACCGCAGGCCTCCGCCGAAGTTCGGGTCGTTGATCAGCTCGCCGATGGTGACCTTGCCGACCTCGATCTCGTAGTAGCCGGGGCGCTGGACGTCGCCGCTCAGGCTCACGATGCGCGTGCCGGTGTTGTTCGGCGTGCCGAGCTTGGCGTAGTTCGCCGCGCCCATGGTGACGATGTGCTTCACGTGGCACAGCGTCTCCACGTTGTTCACGATGGTCGGGCACATGTAGAGCCCGAGCACCGCGGGGAAATACGGCGGCTTGATGCGTGGATACGCCCGCTTGCCTTCGAGCGACTCGATCAGGCCCGTCTCCTCGCCGCAGATGTAGGCACCGGCCCCGCGGTGGACGTATATCTCGAGATCGCTCCCGCTACCGAGGATGTTCTTCCCGAGGAAGCCCTTCTCGCGGGCCTCGGCGAGCGCCTGCTCCAGCAGCCTCGCGCCTTTGGGCATCTCGCCGCGGATGTAGATGTAGGCGAGCTTCACGTCGTTCGCCCAGCAGGAGATGATCATCCCCTCGATCAGCTGGTGCGGATCCTTGTGGATGATCTGGCGGTCCTTGAACGTGCCGGGCTCGGATTCGTCGGCGTTGCAGATCAGGTAGATCGGCTTGCCGCTGCGCCGGTCGACGAAGCTCCACTTGAGGCCGGCGCTGAACCCGGCGCCGCCGCGGCCGCGGAGGCCGGAGGCCTTCACGTCTTCTCGGACGACTTCCTTGGGCGTGAGCTTCTTGCCGTCGGGCAGGTCGCGCGGTGCGGTCGCGAGCGCCAGCTTCAGCGCTTCGTAGCCGCCATGGCGCATGTAGCACGCGATATCCGGGGTGTAGCCCGGTGCGTCGACGTGCTTCAGGATCAATTTGAACTGTTCCGGCATGGCAATGCTTGACTCAGAAGTTTCCCTGACTAGCGTCTGCGCTCTTCGGTTTGCCCGATGGTGTAACGGTAGCACAGCAGATTCTGAATCTGCTTGTCATGGTTCAAATCCATGTCGGGCAACCATCTCATTTCCCGGTCCTCAGGATGTCGTCCGCCTTCGCGGCGGTGACCTTCTCGTGCAGGTCCTCGTTGACCAGCACCACCGGCGCCGAACCGCACGCGGCGAGGCATTCCACGAACTCCACGGTGAATTTCCCGTCGGCCGTGGTTTGCGGCGCATGCGCATGGGCGTCCAGGCCGAGCTTCTCGCAGAAGTGGGCGCGCACCTCCGCGCTGCCCGCCAACGCGCAGCTGAGCGTCCGGCAGACCTTCACGTGCGTCTTGCCGAGCGGCTGCTGCCGGAACATCGGATAGAACGTCACCAACTCGTGGACGTTGATGGGCGTGAGGCCGAGCTTGCGCGCGGTCCATTCGACCGCCTCGTCGGAGATATGGCCGAAATGCTCCTGCAGCGCGTGCAGGAACATGAGCGACGCGCTCCGCTTCTGCGGATAATGCGTCGTCAGCTCGTCGAGGCGGGCTTCCAAGGTTGCGGGGACGGCAAAGCTCATCGCAGGAGGTCGGTTAGCGGTCGCATTCGCCCATCACGAAATCGAACGAGCCGAGGATGGACACCACGTCGCTCATCAGGTGGCCCGGGAGCACCGCGGGCAGGATGCTCAGGTTCACGAAGGACGGGGCACGGATCTTCAGCCGGTGGGGCGTGCCACCGCCGCGGCTGTCGATGTAGAAGCCGAGCTCGCCCTTCGGGTTCTCGGCGCCGAAGTAGATCTCGCCCGGAGGCGCGTCCACGCCCTGCGTCACCAGCATGAACTGGTGGATCAGCTCCTCCATGCTGGTCAGGACCTTCTCCTTCGGAGGCAGCACGGTCTTGCCGTCGGCGATGTTGACCGGTTCCTTCGACCGGTTGTCGGCGCCGCCGGGCAGCTTGTCGAGGCACTGGCGGAGGATGCGGACGCTCTGCCGCATCTCTTCCATGCGGACGAGATAGCGGTCGTAGCTGTCGCCCACCGAGCCGACCGGGACGTCGAACTCGAGGTCCTTGTAGACGAGATACGGGGAGGCCTTGCGGACGTCGTAGTCCACGCCGCTGCCGCGCAGGTTCGGGCCGGTCAGACCGTAGTCGATGGCCAGTTCGCGGGAGATGACGCCGACGTCCTTGGTGCGGTCGACCCAGATGCGGTTGCGGGTCAGCAGCGTCTCCGATTCGGCGATATTGACGACGACCTCGTCGAGGAACTTGCGGACCTGGTCGACCCAGCCCGGAGGCAGGTCGCGGGTCACGCCGCCGATGCGGGTGTAGCTGGTCGTGAAACGCGCGCCGGTCAGCGATTCGCAGAGGTTGTAGATCTTCTCGCGCTCGGTGAACGTGTGCAGGAAGACGGTCAGCGCGCCGACATCCATCGCGAAGGCGCCGAGCCCGAGCAGATGCGCCGAGATGCGGGCCAGCTCGCAGCAGATCACGCGGATGTACTGGCAGCGCGGCGGGAGCTTCTGGTCGATGCCCATCAGCTTCTCGACGGCGAGGGCGTAGGCGACGTTGTTGGCGAGAGGCGCGAGGTAATCCAGCCGGTCCGTGTAAGGGATGAACTGGGTGTAGGTCATGTTCTCGGCGATCTTCTCGTCGCCGCGATGCAGATAACCGACGTCGGGCACCGCCTTGGTGATGGTCTCGCCATCCAGCTCGATGACGATCCGCAGCACGCCGTGCGTGGACGGATGCGACGGACCCATGTTGAGCACGAGCTTGTCGCCCTGGATGTCGCGCAGCTCCTCTTGGGGCGCGGACGCGGCGGCCTGCGCCGAACGGGCGGCGGTGTCGCGGAATTCGATGGTCTGGGTGGCCATGGGTGGGATCACTCCGGCGTCCGCGCGCGGGGCTCGCGCGCCATGCTGTCCTTGCCGCCCGCCACGGTGACGAACGGCCCGCCCTCGAGCGGCGCCGTCCGCGTGAACGCGGTGTCCGGCAGCTCCGTCGGCTTTCCGGCCAACGGGAAATCTTTGCGCAACGGGAAGTACGGATAGCCCTCCCACATCAGGATCCGGCGCAGGTCGGGATGCCCGGCGAAACGGATGCCCATCATGTCGTACGCCTCGCGCTCGTGCCAATCGGCGGTGCGCCAGACGGTGCTGACGGTCGGGAGCTCGGATTTCTCCTCGCCCACGTCGGTCTTGAGCCGCAGATGCGCTCCGTGGCCGATCCCGTAGAGCTCGTAGACCACCGTCCAGCGCGGGTCCACGCCGTAGTTGTCCACGCTGCTGAGGTCGAGGAGCATGTCGAACCCGAGCGCCTTCTTGGCGTGGGCGCAGACTTCGGCGATGCGGTCGGCATCGGCAACCTTGAGCGTCGCTTCGCCGCGGAACTCGGTCGGGGCGGAGACCAGTCCGGGGAACGCTTCCTGGAGGCGGACGGCCAGTTCGAGAGGGGTGGGCACGGGACCTAGGATCGGTTCAGGGGTGGACGACCTCGCCTTTTTCGCCCAGCTCGATGCCGAGGCTGCCGTACTTCGCCGGCGCGACGTCGCGTTTCTGGTTCCAGACGGTGCGTTCCTTGGCCACGAGGCCTTGGAGCTTGATCAGCGCGTCGAGCAGCGCCTCCGGGCGCGGCGGACAACCGGCGACGTAGACGTCCACCGGCAGAATGTTGTCGACGCCCTGCAGCACGGCGTAGCTCCGGTACATGCCGCCGGTCGAGGCGCAGGCGCCCATGGCGATGACCCACTTGGGCTCGGCCATCTGCTCGTAGATGCGGCGGACGGCGAGGGCCATCTTGTAGGTGACCGTGCCGGCCACGATCATGACGTCCGATTGGCGGGGCGAGAAGCGCATCACCTCCGAGCCGAAGCGTGAGATGTCGAAACGGCTCGCGCCGACGGCCATCAGCTCGATCCCGCAGCACGCCAGGCCCATGGGCATGGGCCAGAGGGAGTTCTTGCGGAACCAGTTGAGCGCCGCGTCGACGGTGGTGTGGACGACCTCGCCCTCGACCTTCGAGTTGTAGCCCAACTCGGTGACGTTCGGCGCACTGGCATCGGCGTTCGCGCTCATAAAAACAGAAGAGCCGACGGGAATTCCCGCCGGTGCGCGGAGATTGGGATCACCGTTTCCGGGCGGCAAGCCGGTTTAGTGATTTTTTTCACAATCTCCGGCCGGCCGCCGGAAAGAAGGGACTTGGGCGACTCCGTGAAGCCGCGCCATGACCCAATCATCGTCGACCCGCCTGCCTTTTCCCGCAACCGCGCCCAGCCCTCCGAGGCGACAGGGCGACCCATCTCCGCGCCCTCTTGGGCAAGAAATCCATGGGAGGGCGTCGGTTCCACCCGCATCTTGATCTTTTCGCGACGAACGCGCCCGCAAATATCTCTTGGCCTGCGTCGCGCCTCAGGCGAACCGGCAAGGCAACGTCACCGCGTCGGCCAAGCGCCGCAGGTATTCCGCGCGGGGGATCTCGGTCGCGCCGAGCGACCGGGTCACCGGCGTGACCATCTGCGTGTCGAAGAGGACGAAGCCGCGGCTTCGCAAGCGGTCCACGAGGTGGACGAGCGCGACCTTCGACGCGTCGGTGGCGCGGTGGAACATGGATTCCCCGGCGAAAAACCCGCCGACGGCCACGCCGTACACGCCGCCGACCAGCGTGTCGCCTTGGCGGACCTCGACGCTGTGGGCGTGCCCGACGCGGTGCAGCGCGGTGTAGGCGGCGATGAATCCCGGCGTGATCCAGGTGGCATCGTCGTCCCGGGGCGCCTCGGCGCACGCGCGGATCACCGCCGCGAAATCCTGGTCGAAGGTCACGTTGAAAGCGCCCTTCCGCAGCGTGCGGGCAAGGCTGCGCGGGATATGGAAGCCGCCCTCGCCCAGGCCGAGCCCGAACACGGCGCGCGGATCCGGCGACCACCACGTCACCGGGTCCTCGGTCCACGGGAACACGCCCGTCCGGTAACCGAGCACGAGCCGGTCCACCGACAGATCGCCCCCGACCGCCACCAACCCGTCGCGGCGGGCCTTCGCGGGTTCCGGGAACCAGAGCCGGTGGTCGAGCGGATGGATCATCCGTCGTCGCCGACCAGCGCGTCGAGCAGCACTCCTTGGAAGACTTCGCTCAACTGGAATGCCCAGAGTCCGAGCAGATTTTCCTCATCGATCTTGGGCCGTTCGCCCGCGCCGAAATCCGGTGCCCCGAGCTTTTCCCACGCGCCGACACGGATCTCGTTGAGCAATTGCAGCAGCGCCTCCGATTCGGCCGTCGAGAGCGTCAGCTTCCAGCCGGACGGCTTGAGCGGCGCGCACCGCGCAGGATCACCGATCAGGGCCTCGACCTCGGCGACCCGGGAGCGGCGGTGCTCGGCCAAGGCGGCATCGAGGTCCTCTTGGGCGGCGCGGAGCTTCTCTTGGCCGGCAGCGTCGCGGCTGATGGGGCGGCCTTGACGCGGGAAGAGGGGGCCGAGGCGCAGCGTGGTGAGCAACGCCTCGTGGTCGCGCTTGGTGAGGCGGAACACGAGTTGGCCGGGATCACGGGAGAGCAGCTTCATGCTTCCGGCTCCATGGTGGCCTGGAGCGAGTACTTCTGGAGCTCGTGGACGTAGAACTCCGCCTTCTCGAAGCTTTCCTTGGCCAGCACGCTCTTGCCGTTCTCGTGGACCTCTTTCATGTGCTTCTCGGCCCGCTGGCGGTCCCATCCGAAGACCGCTTGGAAGACATGGGTGACGTAGGGCATGAGGTTCACCGGATCGTTCCAGCAGATGACGAGGTAGCCCGGCTCGCGGGTCCGCTTCGGCTGGTCCTCCAGGATCGGGATGACGCCCGGACGGACGGGGGGTTCCAGTATCTCCGGCACCCGCCGACGGTAGCAGCCGATCGGGAGGGCCTCAAGGCGCGGGATCCGGCATTCTCGCGGACGTGCCGGAAGCACGGGATTTTTCCCGCCTTGCACCGACTTCGCGGCCCCTTAACCTTGCGGAGTCTTTTTGTCCGCTTCGGTTTCCCGACGTCTATGAGCCAGCCAGCCCCGAAAAAGGTCTATTACTTCGACAACAACGCCACCACCCGCGTCGCGCCGGAGGTGGTGGACGCGATGATCCCCTTCCTCCGCGAGATGTGGGGCAACCCTTCGAGCGCCTACGCTTTCGGCGCACAGGTCCACGGCCATGTCGAGAACGCCCGCGCCCAGGTCGCGGCGCTCATCAACGCCGACCCGAAGGAGGTCGTCTTCACCAGTTGCGGCACGGAATCGAACAACAGCGCCATCAGCAGCGCGCTGTTCATGAATCCGGGCAAGAAGCACATCATCACCACCGCGGTCGAGCACTCGGCGAACATCAACTTCGGCGAGTTCCTCCAGCGCAAGGGCCACGACGTCACCTATCTGCCGGTCGAGAGCGACGGTTCGCTCGACGTCCACCGGCTCGAGAAGGCGATCCGGCCCGACACCGCCATCGTGTCGGTGATGATGGCCAACAACGAGACCGGCGTGCTCTTCCCCGTCGCCGAGGTCGCCGCAATCTGCCGCAGCAAGGGCGTGCTCTGCCACACCGACGCCGTGCAGGTGCCGGGCAAGCTGAAGCTCGACGTGAAGGAGCTCGGCGTGGACTTCCTTTCGCTCTCCGCGCACAAGCTCCATGCCCCGAAGGGCGTGGGCATGCTCTACGTGAAGCGCCGGACCAAGTACCAGCCGTACGTCATCGGCGGGCACCAGGAGCGCGGCCGCCGCGGCGGCACCGAGAGCGTGGCCAACATCGTCGCCTTCGGCCGGGCGGCGGAAATGGCCACCGCGTCGCTCCACGACGAGAACACCCGCGTCCGCGCGCTGCGCGACCGCTTGGAGAACTTCATCCTCACCCACATCCCGAACACCGTCCGCAACGGGAACAAGGAGCACCGCCTGCCCAACACGGCCAACATCGCGTTCGATTTCGTCGAGGCCGAGGCCATCCTGCTCCTGCTCGACGGCCTGGGCATCTGCGCCAGCAGCGGCTCGGCCTGCACCACCGGCTCGCTCGATCCTTCGCACGTCCTGATGGCCATGGGCCTTCCCCCGATGCGGGCGCGCGGTTCGGTGCGCTTCAGCCTCGGCATCTACAACACCGACGAGGACGTGGATTATCTGATCAAGCACCTGCCCGGCCTGATCCAGAAGCTCCGCGACATCTCGCCGTTGAACCCGGAGCATCCGGACAACGACGCCTACGACATCGACGCCGCCCGCGAGAAGCACGAGTCCGACCTCGCCGAGGCGAAGCAGAAGGAAGAGGTCGTCACGGCCTGATCGGAGCGGATTTATTCAACGGGCCGGCCTCTCGAGGGGCCGGCCCGTCGTCGTTCCCGCGCTCACTTCCCCGGCCGTTGCGAGAGCAGGTAGGCGAGCAGCTGGTTGAACTGCGCGGCGGGGATGGTCTCGCCGAGGTTCTCCGGCATCAGCGACAGGTCGCTCTCCTTCCGCTCGGCCACGTCGGCCTTCTTCAGCGAGAACTCCTTGCCCGTGCCGTCGGCGAAGACCAGCAGGTCGCCCTCTTCGCGGCGGAACAACCCGCTCTGCACATCGCCGTCCTTGAGCACGACGACGGTCTGACGGAAGGCACGGTCCACGTTGCGGTTCGGGTCGAGCACGTCCTCGCACAACCGTTCGACGCCGCGCACGCCGATGCCGGTGAGCTGCGGCCCGACGAGCCCGCCCTTGCCTTCGAGCTGGTGGCAGGCGGCGCAGTTCGCATCGAAAACGCGGCGGCCCTCGGCAGGATCGGCGACGGGCGCCGCGCGGAAGGCATCCATGCGGGCGGCGATCAGCTTCCCGCGCGCCTCGTCCATCGGCTGGAGGTCCTTGGTGAGTTTCTCGAACCGGGCCTGCCAACCGGGCGGGTCCGCGCGCTGGAGCCGTCCGCGCGCGCTGGCCATCTGCAGGATCCGCGGCGAGGCGTCGCCTTGCTCGATGGCCTTGAGGAAGGCGTCCGCCCCGTCGCGCGTCGCGCACAGCGGGACCGCCCAGCGCTGCTGGATGCGGTACGGCAGGCCCTTGATCGCGGCGAGCAACGGCGCGCGGCCGGCGGCGGAGTTGAGCTCGGCCAAGGTGACGCCGAACCGCTCGCGCACGACCAACGGCTGGTCGCCGTCGGCGAGCAGAGGTCCGAGCGCGGCGACGGCCGCGGCGGGGTCCAACGCGGCGAGCCCTTTGCCGGCCGCGGCGCGCGCGTCGGGATCGCCCGGACGCAAAGCGAGCTCCTTCAGCTGAGGGGCGATGTCGTGGAGCCCGAGCTTCGCGGCCAGGTCGGCGGCGCCGGCGGTGCGCTCGGCCGAGGCGCGCGGCGACGCCGTCGGCATCGCGGGACCGCCGTCGATGTCGCCGAAGGCGATCCACGCGTAGGCGTCGCCGGTGTCGGCGTCGGTGAACTCGAGGTAGACCGGACGTCCCTGGATCGCCGTGGTGTCCCAAGAGATCCGTTGAGCCACGTCGTTCCTCGGCGGCGCGGCCTCGCGCAGCACGGTGCCGTCCTTGGCGTCGCGGAGGCGGGCGACGTTGAGCTTCTGCGCCGGCTTGTCGGGGAACCCGTCGTGACCGCAGAACCAGAAACCGAGGGACGATCCTGCGGCGAAGGCCGGGGACCGCAGCGTGCCGGTCAGGCCTTCACCGCGCGGGATGCTCGACAGGGCGCGCATCGTCTTCCCGTCGGAACGCTTCCGGTCCAGGAAATCCCACGGGTTCTCGGTCGGCGCGGCGTCGACCGGGGAGTTCGCCCACGACGACGCGGTGTCGGCGGCGAGGAGCTTGCCGACGAGCTCCGCGCCCCAGGAGCGGACGGACGCCGGGACGACGGCACCGCGCTGGCGCAGGCCTTGGTCGACCGCCTGGAAGAGCGCGAGCTGGGGTTCCGTCCGCCCGGCGAAACGCGTGCGCATGAAGCCGACGAGTTCCGACAGCTCGGCCTCCGGCGCGAAGCGTGCGGCGTGCTTGAGCGCGTCGCCCACCGACGGTGATCCGGTCTCGGGCAACGAGGACAACTGGCGGATGAGGAAGGTCGCGGCCTGGGTCGTCTGCACCGCGACGGCCACGTCGGTCAACGCGCGCAGATCGGACGCCGACCAACCGGCTTTGGCGAGAACCTGCTCGAAGATCGCCGGCACCTCCAGTTGGTCGCGGATGGCTTTGCGGACGACGTAGAGGAGGTGGGTGTCCTCGGCGGGGACTTTTTCCCGCAGATCGAGGAGCGGCCGGAGGTTGTCGAGATCCGGCCATTCTCCGAGCGCTTCGGCCGCGCAGCGAGCGGACAGACCGTTCCTCGGCATCAGCTCCTGCCGGAGCGCCGAACGCGTCGCGCTGCCGACCGCCATCTTCTTCGCCAGGTCCGCGTTCTGCCGCGCCAGCCGGCCCCGCTCGGCCACGATGCGGAGCGCATGGATGCGGACCAAGGGCAGTTCGGGATCGAGAAGATACACGCGCAGCTCGCCGCAATCGGGGTCGTTGTCCAAGGCGCCCAAGCGGTGGAGCAGCCAGACGACGCTCACCAAGGTCGCCTCGGGGCCTCCGTTCCGGGCACGGACGCCACGGGCGGTCTCACCCCGCGCGGCGCCGGCTGCATCCCGGAGCTTCGGGACCGCGTCGGTCCCGAACCGGTCCTGGATCTCGGACATCGCCACCAGCCGCCGCGTGAGGTTCGGCGAGCCGAGTTCGCCGATGAGCCCGTCGAGGTCCTGGGGAAGCGCGGTCGGACGCAGCTTCGCCTCCGCTTGGTCGCCCTTGTGGACCACGCGCCAGATGCGGCCGCGCTCGCGATCGCGACCCGGATGCACCAGCGGCACCTCGTAGTGGCCGATGATGCGATTGTAGAAATCCGCGATGTAGAGCGCGCCGTCCGGCCCCAGGATGTTGTCGACCGGACGGAACCACGGATCGGTGGTGGTCAGGAAATCGGGCTGCTCGGTGGCCTTCGGCGTCGAGCCGGTGAAGGTGATCTTGTCGCGGTTCAACCGGCTGGTCATCACGTTGCCGATGAAGAAGGTGTCCTGGTACTCGGCCGGCCACAGGTCGTCGTTGTAGTAGAAGGCGCCGTCGATGGCGGTGCTGCCGTGGGCGTGCTCCAGCATGACCGGCGCATAGCCGAGTCCGTCGTGCGGCTTGCCGAAGCTCGGATACCAGCCGCCGTCGAGCAGCTGGTAGATGGGCGCGCTGTGGCAGT
Organism: Verrucomicrobiota bacterium; assembly: GCA_947454005.1. GTDB lineage: Bacteria > Verrucomicrobiota > Verrucomicrobiia > Limisphaerales > UBA9464 > CAIVQB01. Next base: position 6,343 of record CANGMH010000007.1, on the reverse strand, counting down.
CGCTGGAGTAGAGGTTGCCGCGGGCGTCCCACGCGAGGCCGAAGGGGTTCACCTGCCCGTGGGTGTGCTGCTCGATGCGCGAGCCGTCGAGGCGGATCCGGTAGGTGTTGCCGGAGTTGAGGTCCACGTGGCTGCCGTCGCGCGCGGTGACGTGGGAGTCGTTGTTGTAGCCGTGGGTGGCGTAGAGCCATCCGTCGAAGCCGCGCCGGAACGAGGCCTGGTTGCCGTGCGTGTCGCGGGTATGGTCGAAAGGGCCGTAGAGCACCGTCCGCTTGTCGGCCTTGCCGTCGCCGTCGGTGTCCTCCAGGAGCCAGATGTTCGGGATGCTCCAGACGACGGCTTTCCAGTGCTTGGCGTCGGTGCGGAAGGGATAGACGCCGATGGGGATGTTCAGGCCGTCGGCGAACTCGGTCACCTTCCGCGCGCGTCCATCTGGGCCGAAGTCCTCAAAGATCATCAACCGGTCGCGCCCGACGCGGTTGGTCGGCGCGGCCCACGGATACTCGATGCTGGTCGTCGTCCACAGCCTTCCCGTGGCGTCGAAGGCCAGATTGAAGGGTTTGTTGATGTCCGGCTCCGCGGCCACGAGCTGGATCTCGAACCCGGGCGGCAGCTTGAACTTCGCGCGCTGGTCGGCCGGAGGCAGCGGCGCGGTGGTCCGCACCCCCAAGCTGAGTTCATCGTCCTCGGCCCGCGCAGCGGGATCCCAGGCGACGGCGGAGGCAGCGATGGCGAAGGCAAGGACGAGGTGCGAGGGATGGGAGGTCACGGATCGGTTCTCGTCATGGTCCCGGGATCGGATGTCCCGCGCCCCAGCGCTCCACCCAAAAGGTTCGGCTCCGAGCTGGGCGGACGCTTTCCGGGATGTTTTCGGACCGGAGACTGACGGGGCAAAAGTCGTCCTGTAAACCGGTTTCCGGCCCGGAGCCGGAGCTCCCGGACGATGTCCCCGCGGAGAACCGGGAAGCAGGTCCCCTTGTCGTCGGGTTGCCATCGGACCCGGGCCGCCGCAGGCTGCGGCCATGCACTTGCGGTGGACCATCCGGTTCGGGCTCGCGCTCTCGGTGTGGTGGCTGGCCGGCTGTTCCCGGGAGCCTTCGCCGGGCGCTGCCGCGCCGCAGGTACCCGCGACCGCGGCACCCGTTCCGGCGTCCGTCGCGGCGGCGGAGACCGACGGTTTCGAGGAGGTGCTTCCCCGGGTCGGCCAAGTGGCCGGATACGTCGGGTCCGAGGCGTGCCGCGAGTGCCACGCGGACCAGCACGCCAGCTGGCACCGGAGCTTTCACCGCACCATGACGCAGCTGGCCGTGCCCGGTGCGGTGCAGGCGAAGTTCGACGGGGTGGTGCTCACCAACGACAACACCCGTTTCACCTTGGGCCAGAGGAGCAATGAGTTCTGGGTCCGGATGGAGAAGGTCGTCGTCACCGGCCCCGAAGCCGCGGCGCCGGAAGCCGTCGAGGCCCGGCTCGGTCTGGTCACCGGCTCGCACCACATGCAGGTCTTCTGGGTGCCGAACGGCGCGGGCAACACCCAGGTCGGGTTCCCGTTCACCTGGCTGATCCCGGAGCAACGATGGGTCCCGCGCAACTCCACCTTCGTCCGCCCGCCCGACATGGTCCACCGGTCGGAGGTCTGGAACATCGTCTGCAACCGTTGCCACACCACCGGACCGGAGCCGCACATGGACCGCGCGAACCGGTCCTTCGACACCCGCGTGGCCGAGTTCGGCATCTCGTGCGAGGCGTGCCACGGACCGGCGGACCGGCACACCGCGATCGAGCTGGCCGCGAAGAAGGCCGGCAAGGACACCAAGGCCCCGGGCTTCGACCACGGGATCATCCAGCCCGAGAAACTCGACCCTAAGCGCTCCGCCCAGGTGTGCGCCTTCTGCCACTCGATGAAGTGGTACGACGGCAACGAAGGCTGGTCGCAGAACGGCTTCCGCTACCGGCCGGGCGACGACCTCGAAGCCACCACGCCGATCATCCGGCCGCGCCAGCTCGACCGGCAGCCATGGCTCCAGAAGGTGCTCGCGGGCAACCCCGACCTGATGCGCGATTTCTTCTGGCCGGACGGCATGGTCCGCGTGAGCGGACGCGAGCACAACGGGCTCATCGAGTCGCCCTGCCACGCCGGCGGCAAGTTCACGTGCATCTCCTGCCATTCGCTCCATTCCGGTGAACCCGACGACCAGTTGGCGAAGAACCGGAGCGGCAACCGTTCCTGCACCCAGTGCCACGAACCGTTCCGCGACCCGGCGAATCTGACGGCCCACACGCACCACGCCGACGGTTCCAGCGGCAGCGATTGCCAGAATTGCCACATGCCGCACACCACCTACGGCGTGCTCAAGGCCATCCGCAGCCACGAGATCAGCAGCCCGAAGGTGGCGGTGGAACTGGCCACCGGACGGCCCAACGCGTGCAACCTGTGCCATCTCGACCGGACGCTCGGATGGACCGCCGGGCATCTCGGGAAGTGGTACCGCCAGCCGGCGCCGGAGCTCACGGAGGAACAGGCGCAGGTCGCCGATTCAGTGCGGCTCGCCTTGTCGGGCGACGCCGGCCAGCGCGCGCTGGCCGCTTGGCATCTGGGTTGGGAACCGGGGTTGGCCGCGTCGGGCAAAGCGTGGGTCGCTCCCGTCCTCGCGCAGCTCATGGAGGACCCGTACGCGGCCATACGCTGCGTCGCCGAGCGCTCGCTCAAGCAATCCGGGGACACGTCGCCACCGGGCTACGACTACACCGTCGCCCCGACCTCGCCGCACGGAGTCCGGGACGCGATCTGGACGACCTGGCGCGGACGCCTCGGTGCGAAGACCGGCACCGCGCTGCCGGACGCGACCTTGGTCGGAAACGACGGAGCGGAGGCCATGGAGCGGCGGTTCGGCCGGCTCTTGGAGAAGCGCGACACCAAGCCGATCCGTCTGCGGGAATGAGCCGTGGCGCAGGAACGCGGACCGGCAGAGCCCGCCAACGGCACCCGTGAAGCCGCCCATCGCGCGGACGTGACCGTCCGCGCTCCGTGGCGTCTCAGCCGACGAAACGGCGGCCGACGATGATGGCGTTGTGCCCGCCGAACCCGAACGAATTGTTGGCGAAGACGTCGATCTTGCGCTCCTGCGGCGTGTGGGCGACGAGGTCGAGGTCGGCCTCGGGGTCCGGGTTGTCGAGGTTGATGGTCGGCGGCGCGACCTGCGCCTCGACCGCCTTGCAGCAGATGGCCATCTCGATCGCGCCCGCCGCGCCGAGCATGTGCCCGGTGGCGCCCTTGGTGCCGCTGGCGGCGAGCTTGTAGGCGTGGTCGCCGAAGACGCGCTTGATCATCTTCACCTCGCAGAGGTCGCCGACCGGCGTGCTCGTCGCGTGGCAGTTGATGTAGTCCACCTGGTCGGGACGCAGGCCCGCGTGGCGCAAAGCCATCTTCATCGCCCGTCCGGCGCCTTCCCCCTCGGGATCGGGCGCGGTCATGTGGTTCGCGTCGGCGGTGTTGCCGTAGCCCACGACCTCGCAATAGATGCGGGCGCCGCGTTTCTTGGCGTGCTCGAGCTCCTCGAGGACCAGCACGGCGGCGCCTTCGCCCATCACGAAGCCGTCGCGGTCGCGGTCGAAGGGGCGCGAGGCGCGCTTCGGCTCGGCGTTGCGCGTGCTCATGGCCTTCATCGCCGCGAATCCGCTCATGCCGAGCGGCACGACCGTGGCCTCGGTGCCACCGGCGAACATCACGCTGGCGTCGCCGCGCTTGATCGTGGCCCATGCCTCGCCGAGGGCGTGCGTGGCGGTCGCGCAGGCGGAACAGGTGGCGAAGTTCGGACCGCGCAGCCGGTGGTAGAGCGAGAAGAGCCCCGACGCCATGTTCAGGATGAGCATCGGGATCATGAAGGGCGACACGCGTCCGGGCCCCTTCGCGAGCAGGATCTTGTGCTGCTCCTCCGTCGTGTGCAGGCCGCCGATGCCGGAGCCGAGGAAGACGCCGACCTCGTCCCGGTCGACCTTCTCGAGGTCGAGCCCGGAATCTTTGAGCGCTCCCCAGCCGGCATAGACGCCGAAATGGGTGAACCGGTCGGTCCGGCGGACCTCCTTAGGGCCGGGGAACGCCGGAGTCGGGTCGAAGCCCCGCACCTCGGCCGCGATCTGGCAGTCGTAGGCGCTGATGTCGAAGGCGGCCACGCGGTCGATCCCGCACTGGCCGGCGAGGAGGTTCTTCCAGAGCGTGTCCGGGTCGGACCCGAGGCTGGAGACGCAGCCGATGCCGGTGACGACGACGCGACGGTCAGACCATGAGCTCATACGTTTAGGCGTGGATTAGCCGTGAAAAGGGCTCCCCGGGGCAAAGGAAAAATCGGCGCGCCCGGGCACCTCCCCGCGGGAAAACAAAAGGCAGCCGGTCCGTGCCGGCTGCCTTCGCGGGAACGGCTGGGAAGGGTTACTTCTGGATCTCCTCGATGTACTTGATGACATCGCCGACGCTCTGGAGCTTCTCGGCTTCCTCGTCCGCGATCTCGATCGAGAACTCCTCCTCCAAGGCCATGACCAACTCGACGGTGTCGAGGGAATCCGCGCCCAGGTCCTCGATGAACTTGGCCTCGGGCGTCACCTGATCGGCGTTGACGCCGAGCTGTTCGACGATGATGTCCTTGATGCGTTGGTCGATGGATTTTTCAGCAGCCATATTTCCGTGTTTGTTTTGCGCGGCCTGTCTAGGGGCGTGGGAACTAGGCGTCAAGCCCCGTTCCATCAAAAGATCCCGTCACATCACCATCCCGCCGTCGACGGTGAGCACCTGCCCGGTCACGTAACGACCGCCCGGTCCGGCGAGATAGAGCGCCGCTTCGGCGATGTCGTCCGGCTCGCCGAGCGACCCGAGCGGGATCTGCTCCAGGAGCGCCTCCTTGAGCTTGTCGTCCAGCGCGGCGGTCATGTCCGTCGCGATGAATCCCGGCGCGATGGCGTTGCAGGTGACGCCCCGGGACCCGAACTCCTTGGCGACCGATTTGGTGAACCCGATCAGGCCGGCCTTGCTCGCGGCGTAGTTGCACTGGCCGGCGTTGCCGATGAGGCCGATGACGGACGCGAGGTTGATGATGCGTCCGCTGCGCTGCTTGAGGAACGTCCGGGTGAAGGCCTTGGTGAACAGGAACGCGCCGCGGAGATTCGTGTCGAGCACGGTGTCCCAATCGGCCTCGCTCATGCGCATCAACAGGCCGTCCTTGGTGACACCGGCGTTGTTCACCAGCACGTCCACCCGGCCGGTCTCGGCGAGGATCTTCTCCGCCGCGGCGGCGATCGCCGCGGGATCGCTGACGTCCACCGCGAAGGCCCAGGCCCTGCGACCGAGCGCGCGGACCTCGGCGACGGCCTTCTCCGAGTTCTCCGCGGTGCGGGAGACGCAGACGACATCCGCTCCGGCAGCGGCGAACTTGAGGGCGATGGCGCGGCCGATGCCGCGGCCGGCGCCGGTGACGACGGCGATCTGGTTGGCGAGAGTGCTCATGGACGGGCCGAACGTCCGAAGGAAGCGGGCCGGCCGTCAACGCCGGAACTGCGCCATCCTCGCGGCAGGCTTCTCCGGGTGGCCGACCGTCGGCTCAGGATCCAGTGGTCAGGCGCTTCACCGTCGTTTCCAGGCTGGCCACATCGGCGACGTTCAGCACCGGGACGGCCTTGTCGATCCGCTTGAGGAAGCCGCTGAGCGCGGTGCCCGGCCCAAGCTCGATGAACCGCGTGAAGCCCTGCGCCAAGAGGTGCCGGACCGAGGCTTCCCACCGGACGGACGACGTCACCTGCTCCACCAGCAGAGGCACGATTTCCGCGGCGCCGCCGTGCGGCATGGCGGTGACGTTGGCGATGACCGGGACGGTCGGCGCCCGGAAGGCCACCGCTTCGAGCGCCGCGGCGAGCTTGGGCTGCGCGCCCGCCATGAGCGGCGAGTGATAGGCGCCGGCGACCACCAGAGGGATCGCGCGTTTGGCGCCCTTCGCTTTCGCGGCCTCGACGGCGGCAGGGATCTTGTCGGCCGCGCCGGAGATCACGATCTGGCCGGGACAGTTCAGGTTCGCGAGCGTCACGCCGGTCGCTTCGCACACCTCGCGGGTCGGACCTTCATCGAGGCCGATGATGGCCGCCATGCCGCCCTGCGTGGCCTCGCACGCCTCCTGCATGAAACGTCCGCGCAACCGCACGACCCTGAGGCCGTCCTCGAAGCCCATCGCCCCTGCCGCGGCGAGGGCGGTGAACTCGCCCAACGAAAGCCCCGCCGTCGCTTGGAACTCCAAGCCCGGAACCCGCTCCCTCAAAACCGCCAACGCGACCCAACCCACCAGGTAGATTCCGGGCTGCGCGT
>CANGMH010000006.1 GCA_947454005.1 Verrucomicrobiota bacterium | reverse complement strand
GGCGTCATCCCGCAGAACGTCGGCGCCTTGATCAACGAAGGTCCCGAGAGCCCGCATGCGGAGGCCTATCGTGTCTTGCGCACAAACATCCTGTTCTCGCGGAAAGATCCAAATCTGCGGACGATGACCGTGGTCAGCGGTGGTGCCGGTGAGGGCAAATCGACGACGATCTTCAACCTTGCGACCATCTTCGCGCAGCAAGGGAGCCGGGTGTTGATCGTCGACTCCGATCTTCGACGTCCCAGCCTCCATAAGATCCTCGGCGTGCCCAACAACATGGGGCTCACGAACTACCTCCTGAAGCAGAACAAGCTCGAAGAGGTCATCCAGACGACAACGCAGCCGGGCATGGATTTCATGGCCAGCGGCAAGCTTCCGAGCAGTTCGATGGGCATCTTGAACTCCTCGGCGATGAGGGCGTTCATCGACGAGGCGAAGAGCCGTTACGACTTCGTGTTCTTCGATTCGCCTCCCATCATGGGTGTGAGCGACGCCTCGATCCTCGCGAGCGAAGTGGACATGGCCGTCCTGGTGGTCCAGTACCGCAAATATCCGCAGCAGATGACGCTGCGCGCCAAGCAGATGGTGGAGAAGGTCGGCGGCAAGCTGTTGGGTGTCGTGCTCAACAACATCAACATCTCGCAGGACAGCTACTACTATTACTACAGCGGTTACTACTACGATTACTACTCCAAGAGCGACGACAGCCGTCCTGCCGGTGAAAAGAAGCCCGGGGAAGGCAAATCCTCCACCGGTAAAGCCGGTCTGGATCTGAAGCAAAAGTTCTGAGCGTCATCGCAACCGAATCCCATGTCACCGTCCATGAAGTGGTCCTTATCGAAAGTTTCCCAGACCGGCCTGCTGGTGCTTGGCTTGATGCTGGCCGTTCTCGTCACCGGCTGTGAGACCACCGGAGGTGCCGCTGCTTCTGCCCCGGTCCCGTCAACGGCCTCTGAACCGAATGCGCTCGGCCCGGATCTGCTGCGTGCCGGCGATAAGATCCGGATCGTCATCAGCGATATCCCGGATGCGACATTGCCCACCGAGCAGCAGGTCCCGGAAGACGGGAAGTTGACCTTGCCCAAGGGAGTCGAGATCAACTTGCTCGGGAAAAAGCGGACCGACATCGAGAAAGAGATCCAGGACATCTACGTCAATCAACGCCGCATCTACCGCCGGATGTCGGTCATCATCGAACGGTTGAGCCTGTCTATCTCCGTTGGTGGTGAAGTCCGATCTGCCGGTCCGATCGCATATCTCGGAGACATGACGGTCACCAAAGCGATCAACGCAGCCGGGGGTTTTACGGAATATGCGGACCGCACCTCGGTCATCGTCACCCGAGCGAACCGGCAACAGGTGTTCATCAACGTCAAGAAGGCCTTGAGTGATCCCAAGCTCGATCTGCCGATGTACCCCGGCGACTCGATCTATGTGAAGCGCAGCATCCTGTGACGGTCGAGCTGACCGTCGTGTCGGGGCAGAGATCTGGCACGCAGGTGCGGATGTCGCGGTTTCCTTTCACCGTCGGCCGGTCAGGGGCCGACTTTTGCTTGGCCGACCCGGGCGTCTGGGACTCCCATTTCAGAGTCGAACTCTCTCCCGGACACCGGTTTTTCCTTCGAGCCGGTGAGGACCGGATCGTGACCATCGACGGAGCGCCTGCAACGGCGCAGGACATCCCGGACGGATCAATGATCGGTTGTGGGTCCGTCTATCTGAGGTTCCAGCTGTCCCCGACGGCGCCGTGTGATCTCCGTATCAACAGACTGGCCCTGTGGTCGGTCCTCGGACTGGTCGTGCTGATCGAGCTGGGGTTCTTGATCCGGGGGACGGGTTAGGAGGCCGGTAGTTCCCAGACCAAGTCCATAAGCTTTTGGCTGAGCAGGTCGTAGTTGCATTCCCGGAAGGCGAGCGGCGGCATCGTCCGGCGTACTTCGAGAAGTTCGGGCTGTGATTGGAGCAGGCGGACACGCTTGGCGAGACGGTCCGGGTATCTGTCGTCAACCTCCCCTTCATAGTCCAGCAGCATCAGTTCCGGAAGCAGGAGCGCTGCTTCACCGACACGGCTGGCCAGGATGAACCTCTCCGCGGCCATATACTCCGGGAGTTTTCCGGTCGTCCGGACCTGACCGGGCAGGTTGTTGGTCTGCGTGGACAGGGCGACATCCATCAAACGGAGGTAGGTCGGCACGTCAGCGTAAGGGATCCGCCCACAGAAGACGACACGGTCGGCCACCCCTGCGGTCTCGGCCTGAGCTTCCAACCAAGCTTTTCCGTCCCCGTCCCCGATGATGAGTCCGGTGACAGGCAGATCTTTGAGGTCCACCAAAGCCCGGATGAGATCCCAACCGTAGCAGATACCGAGGCTTGGGCTGAAGACGAGAGAGCCCATCACCCCGACCACGAACCGGCCCTTTAGCCCCAAGCGCCTTCTCAACGCCTCGACCGATTCGGGCGTGGCGGACGCCTGTTCGGCGTAACCATCCCGGATCACGGTCACGCGGGGCAGGCCGGAAGCGACGAGGTGTTCGCGATGCCGTGTGCCCCGGACCACGACCACGGCCGCAGCACGATGGGACACCTTCTCCAGAAGCCAGAGCAGCGGCAGACGCCAACCGCCTTGGATCCCGGAACGTCGCGCCATCTCGTGGATCGCGTCGCCGGTGTCGACCAGATACGGTACCCCGTGCCACCTCCGCCACCAGACCGCCAGCGCGGCGCCGGGCATCGCGGTGTTGAGAACGTACAGCAGATCCGGCCGGTCGCGCTTGAGCTCGGCAGCCCAGCGGAACCAGGTCGAAAGACGCGACCCCTCCCGGAACAGAAATCTCGTCTTGTCCGGTGGCAACCGCCTGGCCAATCCACGGGCACGGACAGCTTCGATGCTGTCCGGGCCGCTGTTGACGAGGAAAGTGATCTTGGGCGGGTTCACGTCGCTTGCTTCTCCCTGAGCACCTGTTCGTACACGCTCCAGGTCTCTTCGGCGCACACGTCCCACGTGTGCTGTTCGATCGTGGCGCGGGCGGCGAGGCCCATCGATCTCGCGCCCGCCGGATCGGCAGCGAGCCGGGTCAGTTGTGCGCGGATGGACGCGTCATCCTGCTGGTCGCAGAGCAGACCGTTCCGGCCGTGGTCCACAAGCTCGGCGGCTCCGATCGCGCGACCGAGCACCACCGGGATGCCCGTCGCCATCGCCTCTGTGGCCACCATGCCGAACGGATCGTAGTCGTTCGGATAGACGAAGACATCGACCGCGCGGAAAGCATCCGCCGAGGCCGGTTCATATCCGTGGAACGTCGTCCGATGGTCCACGTGGAGCGATTCGGCCAGACCCCGGTAGGGACCGAGCTCGGAACGCGACACGACGAGCAGATGGGCCTGCGGGAACGATCCGAGTTGTTCGATCACCTCGCGGAGTCCCTTGACGGCCTCGCCCATGAACAACCAGATCCACCGGTCCTCAGGGACCTTGAAGCGTCGACGCAGCGCCGAGCGCTCGGTAGCGTCCGCGACCGCGTGGAACTGTGATGTGTCGGTCCCGTGGTAGATCACGCTCGCCGGTTTCGTCCATCCGTACTCCTCGCGGATCTCGGTCTCGAGCGAACGCGAGATCGCGATCAAACGACGGACCCTTCGTTGGCGGTAGAACGCGCGTTCGAACGGCTTCACCAGCCGGATGAAGGCATGGGGCCGGCGGGCCGGCGTCCGGAGCCGGCGTCCGCGGGCGGCATTGCAGATGTGGCCGGTGATGATGTCCGCGCTCCAGCACGTGAGTCCTTGGCAATGGATCAGGTCGGGCTTGTCGCGCCGGATCATCGCTTCCGCGGCGGGAAGGAAGGAGAACACCGTCGTGACGGCGTTGCGACGATCGGCCGGGACCCGTCGCCAGCGCAGCCCGGGACCCTCCTTCGCGGCGAAGGTGTTGGAGTAGACGACGAACTCCGCGCGTCCACGGAGATGCCGGACCAGTTCGACGCAGTAGCGTCCTTGGCCGAAGTTGGCATCGTAGTCGTGGACAACCAGTGCGATTCTCATCCGTCTTCGTGCAGGTGCCGACGGTCGCCGCTCGACCGTGGAGCGAGCCTAGAGAGGTCGCTCCGCCGTCCGCAAGCTCGGCCGCGCCGCTCGGGTTCGTGCGGCTTGACGCCGTCCCGACCGGCCCGGACGCTGGCCGCTTGTCCATGGAAGTCGCGCTCGTGGTCCATGATTTCGACCGCAACAACGGCCAGGGACGCTACTGCATCGAACTGGTCCGGCACCTCCGCGACCGGTGCCGGTTCACCGTCTACTCGGCCACGGCCGATCCAGCGGAGCTCGCATATGTCGATTGGCGACCGGTGCCGGCATGGCGCGGACGGCATCTGACGACCGTCTTCACGTTCTTGGCCGGGGCCGAGCTCAAGCTCCGCGGAGCCCGGCATGACTTGGTCCATGCACAGGGGCTCTCTTCCTGGCGGGCGGATGTCATCACCGTCCACATGGTCAACGCCGCACGGCTCCGGCGGTTGCCGTCGGCGGCGCGGTCCAAGGACCGGTTGTTCTCCGCGATCGTCACGCCGCTCGAGCGGGCGTTCTACAAGCGACGACGGGCGCGGCATGCCATCGTGATGGGGCGACGCCTCGGCGCGGAGCTCGTGGAGGAATACGGATGGGACCGTCCGTTCAGCGTGATCCCGCACGGCACCGACGCGGTCCGCTTCCGCCCGGCCCGCGACAAAGAAGAGCGCGCGGAGGCCCGCGCACGCTACGGCCTCGGTGCCGAGGGCCGCACTTGGTTGTTCATGGGCGAAGCCGTGAAAGGCCTCCGCGAAGTCATCGCCCAGATGCCGATGTTCCCCCATGTCCGTCTGCTCGTGGTCACCCGTTCTGTGGTGGATGCCCATCGGGCCTTGGCGCGTCAGCTCGGCGTCACCGGGCGGATCACCTTCCATGGATTCGAGGCGACCCCGGAGATCGCTTTCCGGGCCGCCGATGCGTTCATCTATCCGAGCGCCTACGACCCGTTCGGCATGGTGGCCACGGAGGCGATGGCGAGCGGCTTGCCGGTGGTGCTCGGGCGCGAGATGGGGGCGGCGGAGCTGGTGCGGCACGGCCATGACGGGCTTTTGTGCGACCCGACATCGCCGGAGAGCCTCCACGAGCAGCTCGGGCGTCTGGAGGCGGATCCGACGACGGCGATGATCATCGGAAGAGCGGCCCGCGCGACGATCGCGCGCCATAGCTGGGAGGTCTGCGCGGGGTCGACATGGTCGGTCTACGAGAGCGTCGCGGAAAATCGGGGCTTGTCCGCAGGGGTCGGGGCAAAGAACCCTCATCCGACCGGATGATCGCTGGCCGAACAACGCGCGTGCTGTTCCTCGTCGAGGGGCATACGGACATCCGTTTCGTCGTCGGTCTGGCCGGCATCTGCGACCTGACCTTGGTCGTCTCCGAGGCGCCCTTCCGCGCGAGCGGGCTCGACAACCGCATCCGCGAGGCAGGGCTGGACATCCCGGTCCACGAGATCCCCGGAGGACGCCTGTCGTTCCAGTGGCGTTCGTTCACCTGGCTCTGGCGGCACGCCCGCGAGTTCGACGTCGTGCTCTCGCAGGAACTCCTCCGCGGCACGTTGAGCGCCAACCTGGCCTGCGTGCCCCGAGGGGTCCCGGTCGTCGTCAGCGTGCTCGTCCCGGCGATCGAGTATTTCCGATGCCGTCGCGAGCGGCGGCAGATCGGTCCGGTGGAAGCGTGGCTCGGCGAGCAGGTGATGCGCTGGTTGATGACCGTGAACGGCCGATGGGTCACGCGATGCGTGGCCTGGGGCCCGTACCTCCGGTCCGTGGCGGCGCGTTACTCAAAGCGGGTCCAGCTGGGGCATTACTACGGGGTCGACACCGGGCGCTTCCGTCCGGCCTCGGCCGCCGAACGGACCGCGTTGCGCCAACGCCACGGGCTTCCGACGGACCGGTTCCTCATCCTTTTCCCCAGCCGGGTCAGCCACGAGAAGGATCCGGAAACCGTCCTCCGGGCGACCGCTGCGCTCCGTCGAAGAGGGGTCGATGCCGTGGTGCTGAACCTAGGAGGCGGCTACGAGGATTTCCTTAGGCTGGCGGCCGAGCTGGGTCTGGCCGACACGGCGGATTGGGTCCTCGGCCGACCGGCGCTGCATCCGATGCGCGAGCTCGCCGACTACTTCCGTGCCGCTGACGTGGTCTGCCAGGCGTCCCTGGAGGAAGGGCTCTCGCTGGCGACGATCGAGGGGCTGGCCTGCGGCGTCCCGGTCGTGGCGAGCGAAGTGGGCGGCATGGCGGTGCGGCTCCGCGGACATGCCTTGCTCACGCCTCGGCGGGACGTGGACGCGATGGCGGAGGTCTTCTTCCAGATCGCGCGGGACCCGGACAAGGGCCGCGCCCAAGCGGAGCTTGGACGGGTGTGGATCGAGGCCGAGTGCCGGCGTGACGTCGCGTTCGAGGATTGGCGCCGGGTCTTGGCGGACGTGGCTGCTGGTGGCCCGAGGTCGGGGCAGCGCTGAAGAGGCGGGCCTCGGCGCATGCCACCGATCGGCGCGATCCGCTCAATCGAACGGCAGCGGCACGACCGTGGCCGTGGATTCCCCGGAAGATGTCCGGAGCACCAGCACGGTCCCGACGGCGTTGCACTCTTTGCGCACATAACCGAGCGCGAGATGGCGACCCGACGAGGGCGACGTCAACGCGCTCATGATGGTCCCGACCTCGCGACCCTCCTTCACGAGCCGGTCGCCCTTCGCGGGCAACGTCGCGAGGCCGTCCGCGAGCCGGATCCCGCGCAGCGCCTTCGTCACCTGGCCGTAGGTGCGGATGCGGGCGATGGTCTCCTGACCGGTGTAGCAGCCTTTGGTGTAGCTGATGGCATCGCGGTCCAGGCCGGCCTCGGGCGGCAGATGGGTGTCGTCCATCTCGACGCCGAGCCGAGGGATGCCCGCCTCGAAGCGTGCCGCCTCGAACGCTGTGAACCCGACGAGCCGTCCCCCGACCTCCTGCGCCGCGGCTGCCAACTTGTCGAGCACCGCGGCCAAGGCGTCCGTCGGCACGAAGAGGTCGAATCCAGGGAAACCCACGCGCTGGTGTTCCATCAGGTAGAGCTCGCCGAGCGTCGGATCGGGCGCCGAGACCGAAGCGAGGCGGCCGGTGGGCAACAGCGGGAACAACCCCAATTTGCCGATGACTTCCGCGGCGCGCGGTCCTTGCACGCTGAACAAGCCGTAGTAGGGCGCGACGTCCACCACCTGGACGTCCTCGGCGACGATGTGGTGTTCGAGCCGTTCGGTGAGGGACCTGGTGAGGCCCGGTTCGAAGTCGAGCAGCAGCTCCTGCGGCAGCGCGTGGATGAAGGCGTCGGCGACGAGCCGGCCCTTCGGGCTGCAGAACGCGGCGTGGCAACCGCTGCCAGCGGCGAGGGCCTTGACGTCGTTGGTCACCTGGCCGTTCAGCGACCGCACGCGGTCGGCGCCGGTGAGGCAGATGCGTCCGCGGAAGCTGAGGTCGATGATCCCGACCGCGGTGCGCAACGCAGTGTGCTCGGCCAGCCAATCCCCGTGGTCGGCGACCGCCTCTTGCCCGTTCACTCCGGTGAACCGGGCGTCGAGGGCGGCGTGGACTTCGTGCAGCGGGAGCGGAGTCATCGGGCCGACAAGCTAGCCTCCGACGCGGCCCGGGCAAAGGACGCTCACGGGCCAGATTCAAGCGAGAAACCGTGCCCTGGCCGATCCACGGCGGAACCGATCGCCCCGTCCCGGGTCCTCGGCCACGGATCCCGGCCCGGCATGCGACGGTCATCGGGCGTGCTCTGTGACCGGAAAGTTAAAAATCGTCTTGTCGAGGACCGGCAGGGAAGTTGGCCTTGCGGAGTTGGGGATGCGCCGCTCCTATGGGGGTGTTCGGAATCCAGAGAGAATCGACCCCTTTCAGGTAGCCGGCCGGGAACGCGCGTGAAAACACGGGACCTTGCCTTGCACCCGGGAGAACTCAGGCAAGGTTGCCTTTGCCATGGGCCGCATCCGATTTGTGTTCCTTGAGCCAATCGCATCAAAGCATCTTCATCGCAGGCACCCGCCCAGCCCAACCAACGTTTCGAACGTTCGGTCGCATTGGTCACGGTCATCACACCGCTGGTCGCCTTCGCCGGGGCTGTCGTGTTGTTCTGGGGCCGGGGGATCACGCTCCTGGACCTGGTGCTATGCGGCGGGATGTACGCGGTGACGATGCTCGGCATCACCCTCGGGTACCACCGGCTCTTCACCCATCGCAGCTTCAAATGCGTCCCGGCGGTGCGTGTCGCGCTCTGCATCGCGGGCAGCATGGCGGCCCAAGGCCCGGTGTTCTTCTGGGCGGCCTGCCACCGCAGGCACCACAAGTGCAGCGATGAGGCCGGCGACCCGCACTCCCCCCATCACGACGGACACGGGCTCTGGGAATCGGTCCGGGGCCTCTGGCACTCGCATGTCGGCTGGATGTTCTCCCACGAGCCGGAGAACTACGTCCGGCTCGTGCCCGACATGATCCGCGACCGCCAGCTCATGGCGTTGAACCGCTTCTACTTCCTCTGGATCTTCCTCGGTCTCGTCTTGCCCGGCGCGGTCGCTCTCGCCATCACCGGAAGCTGGAACGCCTTCCTGACCGGTGTGCTATGGGGCGGATTTGTGCGGTTGTTCCTCGTCCACCATTCGACCTGGAGCATCAACTCCATCTGCCATCTGTTCGGCTCGACGCCGTACGACACGGGGGACCACAGCCGGAACAACCTGGTCTGCGCGCTCCTGACCTTCGGCGAAGGCTGGCACAACAACCATCATGCGTTTCCGACCTCCGCCCGCCACGGCCTCCGCTGGTGGCAATGCGACGTCGTCTTCATGATGATCCGGGCGATGGCCGCGATGAAGCTGGCGTGGGATATCCG
Organism: Verrucomicrobiota bacterium; assembly: GCA_947454005.1. Lineage (GTDB taxonomy): Bacteria > Verrucomicrobiota > Verrucomicrobiia > Limisphaerales > UBA9464 > CAIVQB01. Next base: position 29,003 of record CANGMH010000006.1, on the reverse strand, counting down.
GTTGCCCAGCGCGGAACAGGTCGCCGTCAAGACCAAGGCCGGCGTCGCGGCGTAAGCCGGTCGGCCGCTCTTGTCTCCGGTCTCAGTTCGTTGTCCTGCCGCGGCCGGAGATCGACCTGCGGCCACTGGAGTGCTTGAAGCCGGAGTTGCTCCACCCGCCGAGACGTCGTCCAAGGGCGGCCTGGTTCGGCCCACCGCCGTGGACCGAAGGACGATTCGATCCACCAACGAGGTTCTCGGACCGGCTCCCAGTCAGAATCCGATCTCGCCGACCTCCACCACGTCGCCTGGCCTCAGCTCGAACCGGTTCTTCAGCGCGTCGTCCCAGTCGAGGATCTGGACCAAGTTGTCGCGTCGTACCTTGATCCGTTTCCGTTCGGACGCCTTCGTCAACCCTCCGCTGGCCGCGATGGCTTCGATCAGATCCATGGACTTGCCGGCCGGCAGCTCGATCCGCCCCGGCCGGCTCACTTGGCCCACGACGGAGACCGTGCCGCCGGCATCTCCGCCTGCTTTGACCGGCGGGATCCATCCGTCCATCTGTGGATGGAACGCCGCCAACTGCCGCTTCAGCGCCAGGACCTCGCGCTGCGACTTGAAGAGCTGATCCTGTCCGGCACGCCCCGCCTCCAAGCGTTTGCGGAGGTCGGCTTCCTGGTTCTCGGCGATCTTGATCTCCTGCAGCAGCAGTTGCTCCTGTTCCGACCGCGGGTCGACCGGCATGTCCTCGTTCTGGTTGCCGGAACCCAGTGCTTCTTCGTGCAACGCTGCGAGCGAATTCCTCTTCGACCGCTCCTGGTCGATCCGCGCCCTCAGATTCGACAACTGGGCGGTCAAAGAACCCATCACCCCCTCCATTTCCTTGGCCGACTGCTCGTCCAGCTTCGCCTGCACCGCTGCGATCCGGAGGACCTCGGGGTGTTGCGGGCCGAAGTCCGGGTTGAGCGACGCCCGTCGCACTTCGGCCTGGTTCCGCTCCGACTTCAACCGGGTGAGCTCCGGCGTCGGATGGCTGGCCGCCAGCGCGAAGTGGAGTTGTTCCGGTCTCATCGCGGAGTAGCGCTCCAGTTCGGCGGCCAATTCGGCTTCGGCGGCCGCTGCGTTCCGGAGCGCATTGGCGTTCTCCCGGAGCTCGGCCTCGATCAGGTCGGTCCCACGCGATCGCACCGCCGTCCTCGGGACCTGTCGGCGGGCCAAGGAGACCACGTTCGTCTGGTCCTGGAACTCGCGGAGCAAGCGGCGGTAGAGTCCCTGCGCCTCGTTCGTTTGGCCCAGACGGCGTCGGCATTCCGCGAGGCGGAAGAGAGCGGTGGCCATCGACGCGCGCAGGTCGTCGCCCGCGCGGACGGCTTCCGCGTAGGCCGCGACGGCGGCCGGGAGATCACGCTGGGCTTCTTCGGCGAGCAGACCGCGTCGCAACGCGTCGTTGAGCGCATCGGTCGCGGCGGCCGCGGCGGGGAGGGCAGCCAGTATAAGGAGCGCGAGCAGGGAACGCAGAGTTTTCATGGTGGAGGATCGTCGCGTCACAGCGTGAGGAAGTCCGGGAGCGGGGTTGTCAGGGAATTGTGAAATCGGGAGGAGCGATCGGTGCCGTGCGGCTGGCGAAGGCGCGCCAGCGTCTTGGAGTGCGCCAGTCCTCTGGCGCTTTTGATCGGCCGCGAAAAGGCGCAAAAGAAGCGGCTGTCCGGTGATGGCTTCGTCCGGAGCGCCGGACCTCGCCCGGCCTGCGTGGAGTGCTGTGGCCAGCCGTGCCGAGCATTGCTCGGCGCTCCGCTCAGAGGCGAGTGGAGCCACCAGCGGCTTTTGCGCTTCTTGTGCCTCTTCGCGACCAATTCGTCGCTCGAAAGCGGCAGAGGACTGCCGCAGTCCAGGACCTCGCGGACCTCGCACGGGGCTGGCGAAGTCGGCTGATTCACACCGCGCCCTCCAGTTTGTAGCCGATGCCGTGCACCGTCTTGAGGAAGCGCGGCGCATCGGGGTCGGGCTCCAGCTTGGCGCGCAAGGTGGCGATGTGCGTGTCCACCGTGCGTGTGGTCGGGAACGCGTTCACGCCCCACACCACGTCGAGGAAGCGCTCGCGCGAGACCGGTTCGCCGGTCGCTTCGAGCAGCAGCCGCAGCATCGCCCATTCCTTGGGCGTGAGATGCAGCGCTCGGCCGTCGCGTCGGGCGGTGAGGCGTGCGAAATCGAGCTCTACCGCGCCGAGCCGCATGCGGTCGGGCACGCGGACCGCGTCGCGCTGATGCCGCCGGAGCAGCGCCCGCACCCGCGCGAGCAGCTCGTCGCCGCTGAACGGCTTCACCAGATAATCATCCGCGCCGGCGTCGAGGCCGCGCACGCGGTCGTCCACCTGCCCCTTGGCCGTGAGCATGAGGATGGGTGTGGAGCGGCCGAGCCGTCGCAGCTCACCGGCGAGGGCGAAGCCGTCGAGCCGGGGCATCATCACGTCGAGCAGGATGAGATCGGGCTGCTCAGCGAGGGCGCGGGCGAGGCCGTCCTCGCCGTCGGCGGCGACGAGCACGCGGTGGCCTTCGCTGGTGAGCAGATCGGCCAGCGCGGTGCGCATCGGCAGCTCGTCTTCGATGATGAGGATGCGGGGCATTTGGCAGCGGGGAAGTGATCAGTGATCAGTAACCAGTATCCAGTGGGTCAGTGAGCCGGTAAGTGGGTAAGCCAGTGAGTGAGTGGGACGAGGTCCTGGATGCTGTTCACTGGATACTGAACACTGATCACTGATCACTCCCCCTCCGCGGAGCGGCCGGCAGTTCCAGCGTGAAGGTCGCACCCTGACCGACCGTGCTCGCCACGCGCACGCGGCCGCCGTGGGCCTCCACGATGTGCTTCACGATGGCCAGGCCGAGGCCGACGCCTTGCGTCTCGCGGCGCAGCTCGGAGCCGCGCCGGTAGAAGCGCTCGAAGATGCGCGCTTGGTCCTCCGCCGGGATGCCGGGGCCGGAGTCGGCCACAGAAATGAAGATCGCGGATCGCGGACCGGGGATCGACCCGAGCGTGACCGTCACCGCGCTGCCGACGGGCGCGTGCTTGAAGGCGTTGTCGAGCAGGTTGAGCAGGGCGCGCTGGATGGCAGGGCCGTCGCAGGCGATCTCAGTTCGAGGATCGGAAGATCCCGATCGGGAAGCGCGGCCGAGTGTTGCCGTGACGGGTTGAGGGTGATCCTCCGCGCAAGCCGGCTCGTCCGTCGGACAAGTCAGTCCGATGCCCGATTCGGCGGCGCGGGGTTGGAGCAGCTTCACCGTCTCGCGGACGAGCCGGCCCACGTCGGTCAGCTCGAAGTCGTAACGTTGGCGGCCCTGTTCGATGCGGGCGAAGTCGAGGACGTTCTCGACCAGCGAGCCGAGCCGGCGCGTCTCCTGCACGAGGAAGCCGGCGTATTCGCGGCGTTTGGACTCCTCGGTCACGCGGCCCTCGGCCAATCCCTCGGCGAGCAGCCTCATGCTGGCGAGGGGCGCGCGCAGTTCGTGCGAGACGCTCGAGACGAAGTTCGATTTCTCCTCGCTGAGCGCGAGCTGCCGGCGGAAGGCGCGGTTGGCCTGCCAGCCGCCGAGGCCCGCGATCCCGGCGACGGACAGGATCATGCCGCCGAAGAGCCACTGCTGCCGGCGTTGTGCCGCGAACAGCGCCGCCGGGTCGGCGAGATGCACCCGCACCGTGAAACGGGGATGAGACGGCCACGTTTCGAATCTCTCGCCAGTGGGGTGCATCATCCCCTCCAACCGGAACACCTCGGTCGCTTCGGCGAGCAACGGCGCCGGCCCCGCGGGTTCGTCCAGAATCCAAGAGGCGCTCGGCAGGACCAGACGACGCCCTTCCAGTTCGATGGACAGCTTCAGCCCGGCGGGAAGCCGCGGCGGAGTGCCGCGCTCGCGGCCATCCGCCGTCGCCATCGTGTGGAGAGCATTGAAGGCCGACAACCCGAGCGTGTCGGCGGAGTAGAGCCGCACCCGGGATTCCTGGTTGGTGATCGTGATGCCTTGGCCATTGGTGGAAGTATACGTCGTCGAAACCCCGGGTTGGATGGCTGCGAACCAAGCCGCGGCCTGGTTCGTCAGCCACAGGTTGCGGAGTGTCGTCGGCGTGGGTCGGGCCTCCTCGCCCAGCTGGCGACCAAGCCCGCGAAGTCGTTCGGCACCGGTCCATCGGGCGCGCAGTTCGCGCATGAGCCTGAGGTGCTCGATATCGCCGGATCGGCGCGCCATCTCGTCGCCTTGGTCGATCGCCCACGGCGTCAGGCACGACGGTTGTGTGAACGTGAGGTCGCGCAGAAGAGTGAACCAAGCTCGATCCAACTTGGCCTCCGGCGCGCGTCGGAGAGCTTCGGCGAACGCGACCGCACCCAGCGGTAGACCGTTCTCGGTCTCCAGCCGGTCCACGACCGCACGCGTGCCGAACTCGAGCAGCTGGCCGACCGCTTTCGCCGCCTCGGCGTCGGTGCGCCGGAGCGACAGGAACGCCGCCTGCCGGTTCGGGCCCAGTTCCCGGGTCACCTCGGCGACGGCCTGCACCGCGGGCGACAGCCGTTCGGGATGGTCGATGTCGTTCTCCGCGGCTCGCAGGTTCTCCCACGCCACCGCCGTCTCGCCAGCAAGCTCACGGACCCACTCGGGTGGTTGAGGCACGGGACGATAAGGCCGGGGCCCGTTCAAGGTCCCGTCCGCGGCGAAGCGGATCTCCACCGGGAGCGACGCTTCCGGCTGGGTCCGGAAATTCTTCCGCCCGCGATCGAGGAAAATGTCCGCGACATGGTTCGGGTCAAAATTGGAGGGAAGTGCCCCCGGCCAATGGACATTCGCAGGGCCGACGATCCCGTCCCCGAGCCAGACGTTGCCGGCGAGTTCGACCTCGCCGAGGCGGCTCGGTAGCGACCCGCTGAGCTTCACGGTCAGCTCTTGCGCCAGCTCACCTGCGCGTCGGCGGGCTTCTGCTTCGACCGCGGCCCGGTCGCGCGACAACGCCACCAGTCCCACGATCGCCAGCACGAGCACCGGCAGGAAGATCAGCGCGAGCTGGATCCGGAGCGAAGGCGCGGCGGGCTCGCCCGGAGGCACGAGCGGAGGAGGTTCAGCGGCGGCTTTGCGGACAAGCTCTCGTCGCGACCAGAGCAGGATCAACGTCAACGCCGTCCAGCAGGCGGTGCCGGATAGCCGGATGCCGGGTGGCCACTCGCCGTAGCGGACACTTTGCCAAAGCACGCTCAGGTGGAGCGGCCATTGCACGAACAGCAGGCCAAGGAACGCCCAAGTGTTGTGCTTGAGCCGCCGCCGGGCCGTCTCTGTAAAGCGCGTCCGGAACCGTCCCCCGATGGAGGCCACCCAGAACGGTACGGCGAACACCGAGAGCGAGAGGAACAAGAGCGTGAAGTATTCCATGCGGGGGTCGGACCAGTTCGTAGCCCAGCTTCCCAAGCGGCGGCAGACGAATTGTCAGGGAAGTGTCAAATCGCAGCCGCATGGGGTTCCGGCTTCGGTCGGAAGGAGGCAGGGCCAGCCAAGGCGGTTTTCGGGCTCCATCGTCGCAATGGATGGAAGCCACGGCGGGCCGCGGAGCGCGGACTTTCCAGTCCGCAGGTCGGGGCCTCCAGCCGACCCGCGGATCAAGTCCTCCGCGCTTCGCCGTCGCCGCGCTTGGAGACCGCGCCACGCGCTGCGCCGACACTCACGGCTGCTTCACCGGGAGGGTGAGGACGCCGAGGTCGAGCGGGCTGGCCGTGGCCGGATCCGGGCTGTCCGGGATGACGACCGGTCGCTCCAGCTTGCCCAGCTCGGGACGGAAGAAGGAATCGGCGTCGCTCGCCGTCACCTCCTTGGGCGGCGTGGAGACGCGCAGTTTGAGCAGGTAGTTGCCGGGCGGCACATCGTCGATGCGGAACGAACCGTCGGGCTGGAGGGTCAAGAAATGCTTCGCGATCTGCGCCTCTCGGCGGTTATCGGCACGGACGGACTTCATGAACTCCGGACTACCGGGAAACCCCACGGTCGGCCTGACCGGCGGCAGATCGTCCCGCACCTGCACCAGCGATTGCAGGTCGTCGCGCCAATCATAGCCTGCGACCGGACTGGCCAAAGCCAGCCGCCCCACCACCTCGCGTCCTGAGGTGCCGATGGTCACTTCGCCGACCCCGCCCGCGGGCACCTCCACCCGATGTGGCGCACCGATGCCGACCGGTCCGGTGCCACCGCGGTTGAAGTTGAAGTATCGGCTCACGGCGAACGACCCGGCGGGCACACGGTCGAAGCGGTAGCGACCCTCGGCATCGGTCGTTGCGTTGCCCTGCGCTTGGATACCAGGAGGGATGGAGTCGTCGTCCGGAAGGGGAACTCCCAGCGAAACGGTTTGTCCCGCGGCCGGCTTTCCGCCGACGAGCAGAGTCCCCGCGATCGCGCCCCAAGGTCTCAAGACGATGGGCGCGAGGGAACCCTCGCCGATCGGGACCAGGGTGCAGCCGAGCTCATGAACGACGAGGACGGTCTGCGCGCCGAGCTGACGCCGCAGCGAGAAACGTCCGGCCGCGTCGGTGATGGTTTGCGGTGCACCATTGCCCGACACCGGAAGCCCATCCCGCCCCACGAAGAACCCGTGACCCTCCCCGTTGAGCCCGACGAAAGCACCGGCGACCGGCCGCCCGTCGAGGCCGACGACCGATCCGCTGACGTTGCTGCCGCGTCGCAGGCGAAAGGCGAACTCTTGCGTGCCATTCCGCGCCGGACGGGTATCCGAGGCGACCGTCTCATAACCGTCCGCCTCCACCTCCAGGGAGAACTCTTGGAAGAACACCATGTCGACCGGCCAGTCGAAGCGTCCGCCGTTCCCTTGTCCGATGAGGTTCTTGGCAACGCCGCGATGCTCATTGAGCCGCACTTGGAACGAACGCACCGGTTCGCCGGATTCGGCGTCCACCACGGTGCCGACGATCCGGACGGTGGACTCTCCGACCCGCCTGATCTCCCCGCCGTTAGATCCGGGATCGGGGCTTAGCTCGACCACGGTTTCGTCACTCGCAACGTCCAACTGCATGGACTGCTGGCTCGTCTTGAAGCCGGTGGCTGACACCTCGAATCGGACCGACCCCTTGGTGAAAGGCCCCAACGTGAAGCGGCCGTCGGCAGCGGTTATCGATTCCCGTGGCGGATGACCGGAGTCCCGATCTTCTGCCACTTGGGCCTCCGCTACCGGGACACCGTCGAGACCGACGACGCGGCCTTTCAAGAACAGTCCTCGCCGGAGCACGACGAGGTGGTTGGTCGCCAACATCGCCGGGCTGCTCAACCCCCGCCGTTCGCGCACGAAATCCGGGTGCGACACCGTGTAGCTCAAGAACCGGCCGAGCAATGATGGCATCTGGTCGCTCCGGAAGCGCCCCGCGGTGTCCGTGACGACGGCGCTGAACCGGTCATGGTACTCGACGCTCTATCGTTCGCCTCGGTCGGTGCCAGGGCCCATGAACTGGATGTGGGCCTCGGCCACGGGCCGGCCGGCTTCGTCTTGGACGAAGCCCTGCAGGATCTGCCCGCGTTGCAACCGACACGTGTGGAGCAACACCGGTTCGACGAACTCATGCCGATTCCACAAGAGGGTGACGGGCACATGACCCGGGGGACGACACGAACAAGCGCAAGGAGTCGAGCTTCGGATCCGTGACAGGAATCTCGATGAATCCGTTGGCGTCTGTCGTGACTTCCTGTCGGTCCAAGACACTGCGCCAAGCCCAGAAGACAGCCATGCCCCGTGCGGCGAGCGGTCGGTTGTCCTCCGCCGAACGGACGTTGAGCAGGATCCTCGACGGACCGACTTGTGCCGGAGGCGGAAGCACCGTCGAGACGGCGGATGTCGACGCGGACGTCGGGATGACCGTGCCCTCCGCGGAAGCCGCCGCGACTTGGCTCCCGGCCGAGGAGGTCGGGGCGGCCCACCAAGCGCCGCCTGCCATCAGGAGCACCAGCGCCGCGGCGAACCAAGGCGCCACGTCGAGCAGCCGGGCGGTGAACCAATCACGAGCGGCACCTTTCGCCAACTCAGTGGCAGCCGGACCGGCGGAGCCCGTCCCGACCGCGTCGGTGATGCTGTCGGCGAGTCCTGCCGGGGCGGCGCTCGACGGCATTTCGGTCAGCAATGCCAGCAGCCCGGCGGCGGTCAGCACCACGCCTTTGCCGGCGAGGAACGCGCGCAGCTTCTCGACCGCGCGGCTCACGCGTTTCTTGGCCGCTTCTTCCCCGAGGCCGAGCCGGTCGCCGACGGCGCGCAACGGTTGCTTCTCGAAGAAACGGAGCAGCACCGCGTTCCGGTCGGTCGCCGGCAAGGCGGCCAACGCCGCGTCGAGATGGGGTCCGACCTCGTCCCAACGGTCGGTGGCGGCGGAGGACGAGGCGTCGAGGTCGATGCGTTGCATGGCGGCGGCCTGTTGTTCGTGGTGGGTACGGCGGCGTTCGGCCCGCATCGCGCGGGCGGCGACGAAGCGCGTGGTGCGGAAGAGCCAGCCGGACAGGACCACGCTGTCGCCCAACGTGCCGGCCTTGTCGGCCAGCACGAGGAACACGGCTTGGGCGACCTCTTGTGCCAGCACGGGTTCGCGCACCTGACGCAGGGCCGAGCCGTACACGAGGCCGAGATGGCGGCGGACGAGTTCGGCGAACGCAGGTTCGTCGCGGCGGGTGGCCCAAGCTTGGAGCAGTTCCGGGTCGTTCATGACGGGCTTCGTTTCACCGGATAATCCCCGCCCGCGGCCGGACGGGACATGCCCGGACCGATCCGATGATTTTTGAAGGCTGACAGCCCCGGCTTCGTCGGTCGAATCTCGACGCATGAACGCCACGCCCTTCCACCGCTTGCTCCGCCTCGGCTTGGCCATCGCCGCGCTCGGCGCCTCGCCGGCGTGGGCGGCGACGGTGGATTTCGCGAAGGACATCCAGCCGATCTTCGAGGCGAACTGCGTGAAGTGCCACGGCCCGTCGCGCAGCGAGAACGGCCTGCGGCTCGACCTGAAGACCGAAGCTGTCAAGGGCGGCGACCACGGCCCGGCCTTCGTCGCGGGGAAGTCGGCCGGTTCGCTGCTCGTGCAAGCGGTCTCCGGTACCCACTCCGAGATCGCCCGCATGCCGAAGAAGGCGGACGCGCTCCCGCCCGAGAAGATTGCGTTGCTCCGCGATTGGATCGACCAAGGAGCCGTCTGGCCGGAGTCCGCCGCCGCGGCCAAGGCTGGAAAACATTGGGCCTTCCAACCCATCACGCATCCGCAGCCGCCCAAGGTCGGGTCGAGGTCGCGCAAAGCCGTCCGCAACCCGATCGACAATTTCGTCCTCGCCCGTTTGGAGCACGAGAAGCTCGCGCCTTCGCCGGAAGTCGACCGCACCACGCTCATCCGCAGGCTCTCGCTCGACCTCACGGGATTGCCGCCGACGCCCGCCGAGGTGGACGCCTTCGTCGCCGACCGTTCGACCGACGCGTACGCCAAGGCCGTCGAGCGCCTGCTGCGTTCGCCGCACCACGGCGAGAAGTGGGCGCGCTGGTGGCTGGACGCCGCGCGCTACGCCGATTCCAACGGCTTCGAGAAAGACCGCACCCGCAGCATCTGGCCGTGGCGCGATTGGGTGATCAAGGCGTTCAACGAGGACAAGCCCTTCGACCAGTTCACCCGCGAGCAGCTCGCCGGCGACCTCCTCGCCAAGGCCGCGCCCGGAGCGGGCGGCGCGGACATGGAGATCGCCACGGGCTTCCTCCGGAACTCGATGGTGAACATGGAAGGCGGCGTCGAACCGGAGAAGTTCCGCGTCGAGACCATCATCGACCGGGTGGACGCCGTGGGCCGCACCTGGCTCGGCCTGACCATCGCCTGCGCCCAGTGCCACAACCACAAGTTCGATCCCATCTCGCAGAAGGAGTACTTCCAGTTCTACGACTTCCTGAACCAGGACGTGGAACCGAAGCTCGACGTGCCGGCGAAGGACACCCAGGCCAAGCGCGATGCCATCGCCGCGGCCGCGCGGGCGATCGAGGACAAGCTGCTCGGTGATCCCGATGTCGCCGCGAAGTTCGTGCGTTGGATCGATGCGGCCGGATCCCGGGCCGTCGACTGGCAGCCGATCGACCCGAAGGAATGGCACACCACGCCGATGAAGTTCGAGAAGCAGGAGGACTTCTCGCTGCTCGGCGGCGGCGACGTCTACAACAGCGGCATCATCCGCGTCTGGGTCGACCTTCCACAGACCAACCTCACCGGGTTCCGTTTCGAGGCGTTGAACCACGGCAACCTGCCGTCCGACGGCCCGGGGCTCGACGGCAACGGTGATTTCCTCATCACGGAATTCACCGTCGACGCGACACCCCTGAAGGAGCTCGCCGCGCCGAACGCGGGTGCGACCAACTTCGTGGCGACGACGAACCGCGTGAAGTTCGTCCGGGCCTCCGCCGATGTGGAGGCTCCGGGCCTGCCCGCGAGCGCGATGATCGACGGCGTGACCACGAACGGCGGCTGGGGCGCGGCCTTCACCAAGGGGCGCCGGAACCAGGAGCGCCGCGCGGTCTTCCAAGCGGAGAAGCCCTTCGGCTTCGAGGGCGGCTCGCGCTTGCTGATCACCATCAACTCGAAGCCCGGCGGCGGCCTCAACAACAGCAGCGACAAGGTCTCCAGCTTCATCCCCGGACGGTTCCGCCTGAGCACGACCGCCGCCACCGACCCGCTCGCCGCGGACCCGCTCAGCGAGAAGCAGCATGCGGTGGCCTCGATCCCTTCCGCCCAGCGCACCACCGAGCAGAAGCGCGAGCTCCTCCGGGTGTTCCTTTTCCAGGAACCGTCGCTCGCCGACGCCGCCAAAGCGTGGGACGAAGCCTGGAAGGGATGGCCCGCGGCCGAGAACACGACGCTCGCCCTTCGGTCGCGCGAGACCCGGCGCGACACGCGGATTTTCAGACGCGGCGATTGGCAGAAGCCCACTACCGCGGTCACGGCGGATGTCCCGGCCGTGCTCCCCGCCTTCCCCGCCGATGCACCGCGCGACCGCCTCGGCCTCGCCCGTTGGCTCGTGTCCATGGACAACCCGCTCACCGCGCGCGTCATCGTGAACCGCGTCTGGCAGCAATACTTCGGGACAGGTCTTGTGCCGACGCCGGAGGATTTCGGCACGCGCGCCGACAAGCCGTCGCATCCTGAGCTGCTCGACTGGTTGGCGTCCGAGTTCATGCGGCGCGGCTGGAGCATGAAGGAGCTGCACCGTCTCATCGTGCAGTCGGCGACCTATCGGCAATCGTCGCGCGTCGCACCGGAGGCGCTCGAGAAGGACGCCTACAACCGGTACTTGGCGCGCGGACCGCGCCAGCGCGTGGATGCCGAGGCCGTCCAGGACATCGCGCTCGCCGCCAGCGGCCTGCTGTCGCCGAAGGTCGGAGGGCCGAGCGTCTTCCCGCCGTTGCCCGACGGAGTGATGGCGCTCGCGTACAACCAGATCGCCTGGAACGTCAGCGAGGGCGACGACCGCTATCGACGCGCGATGTACACGTTCTGGAAGCGCAGCGTCCCGTATCCGGCGATGCTGATGTTCGACACGCCCGCCGCCGAGCAGAGCTGCGTGCGCCGCAACCGCTCGAACACGCCGCTCCAGGCGCTCACGACGTTGAACGAACCGACCTTCAAACAGGCCGCGCGCTGGTTGGCTTGGCGCACGTTGAGCGCGGCGCCATCCGATTCGGCGCGCGCGACCTGGGCCTTCCGCCAGTGCGTGAGCCGGACGCCGACCATCGCCGAGACCGCGGTGCTCTTGAAGCTGCTCGCATCGGCGCGGGAGGAGTTCGCCGCCAAGCCGAAGGACGCGTCGCAGTTCGCCTACTCCGACCCGAAGAATCCGGCGCCCCTGCCGCCGGGCGCGAGCCTCGGCGACCTCGCGGCGTGGAGCACGGTGACCCGCGCCATCCTCAACCTCGACGAGACCATCACGAAGGAATGACGCCATGAACCTGCCACTCGAACTCGATCTCGAACGGAAACGCTTCCTGTCCCGCCGCTGGTTCTTCCGCGAATGCGGTGTGGGGCTCGGTTCCATCGCGCTGGCTTCGCTGCTCGGCGACAAGGCGTCCGCCGCCGCCGCTAAACCGGCAGCCGCTCGGTCGCTTCCCGGGGCCGCGGACCCGCTCGCACCGAAGAAGGGCCATTTCCCCGGCAAGGCGAAGTCGGTCATCTACCTCTTCATGGCCGGTGCGCCGAGCCAGCTCGAGCTCTTCGACCATAAGCCCACGCTCGCGAAGTACAACGGCCAGCCCGTCCCCAAGGACGTGCTCAAAGGCCAGACGTACGCCTTCATCAAGCCGGATTCGGCGATCTACGCACCGGAGTTCAAGTTCGCCCGGCAAGGCAAATCCGGCGCCTGGATCTCCGAGGCGCTGCCCGAACTGGCCGGTGTCGCCGACGACATCACCATCGTCCGGTCGATGACGACCGATGCCTTCAACCATGCGCCGGGGCAGATCTTCATGAACACCGGCTCGCAGCAGTTCGGCCGGCCGAGCATGGGCTCGTGGGTCACGTACGGTCTCGGCAGCCAGTCGCAGGACCTTCCGGGCTACGTGGTGATGAACTCCGCCGGCGGCCTTAGCGGCGGCGCGGGCAACTACGGTTCGGGTTTCTTGCCGTCGTCCTACCAGGGCGTGCTCTTCCGCAAGGGCGCGGACCCGGTGCTCTACCTGTCCAATCCGGCCGGCATGAGCCCGTCGCTCCAGCGCAAGACGCTTGACGCGGTGAAGGACCTCAACGAGCAGCGGCTCGGCGTGGTCGGCGACCCGGAGATCGCCACGCGCATCAACGCCTTCGAGATGGCGTACCGCATGCAGACGAGCGCGCCCGAGCTCATGGACATCTCGAAAGAATCCAAAGAGACGCTCGAGATGTACGGCGCGGAACCGGGCAAGGCCTCCTTCGCGAACAACTGCCTTCTCGCCCGGCGGCTCGTCGAGCGCGGCGTGCGCTTCGTCCAGCTCTTCCACGAGGCATGGGACCATCACAGCGACGTCAAAGGCGGTGTGAAAGGCCAGGCGGCGATCACCGACAAGGCCTGCGCCGCTCTGGTGCGGGACCTCAAGCAGCGCGGTCTGCTCGACGAGACGTTGGTCGTCTGGGGCGGTGAGTTCGGTCGCACGCCCCAGGTCGAGGCCAGCGCCGAACTTGGGCGTTCGCTCGGCCGCGACCACCATCCGCAGGCGTTCTCGATGTGGTTCGCCGGCGGCGGCGTGAAACGGGGCTTCAGCCTCGGCGAGACCGATGACTTCGGCTTCAACGTCGTGAAGGACAAGGTCCACGTGCACGACCTGCACGCGACGATGCTCCACCTGCTGGGCTTCGACCACGAGAAGCTGACCTTCCGCTTCCAAGGCCGGGATTTCCGCCTGACCGACGTGCATGGCGAGGTCGTGAAGCCGATGCTGGTCTGACCGTCGCCGTGGACCGTTCGTCCGCCCGGCGGCACGTCAGCGTCCGTCGAATTCGCGCTTGTTCCAGAGCATCGGCGGAACCTAGCTTGTCCACCTCATCCCCGATCCGGTTCCGGCAATGCCCGCCACTGCAATGAAACGATTCTGCTGTGTCCTCGCCGTCCTGATGCCGTGCGTCATCCCGGCGGCGGGCGAACGCGCGCCGGACAAGGTCGTCCCGCCGAAGCCGCCGTTGCCCGCGGTCCGGTCGCTGCGCCTCGAGCCGGCCACGTTGACGCTCGAAGACGCCCGCGATTCGCGGAAGGTGTTGGTCTTCGGCGAGCGGACGGACGGGGGCGAGGTCGATCTCACCGGCGAGGCGAAGCTCACCGCGGGATCCGCGACGGTCATGATCGAGCCCGACGGCTATCTGACCGGCAAGTCCACCGGGGAATCCATGGTCACCGTCGCGGCGGGCGGCTTGACCGCGAAGCTCGCGGTGAAGGTCGCCGGGATCGATGAACGGCCCGTGGGCTTCGTCCGCGAGATCCAGCCGGTGCTCGGCAAGACTGGTTGCAACCAGGGCACCTGCCACGGGTCGGCGAAGGGCAAGAACGGCTTCAAGCTGTCGCTGCGCGGCTACGATCCGGATTTCGACTACCAAGCGCTCGTCAACGACCTGAGCGGCCGGCGGTTCAACCGCGCCGCGGTCGACGAATCGCTGATGCTCCAGAAGCCGCTCGCCGAGGTGCCGCACGAGGGCCGTCAAGCGATCAAGCCGGGCTCCCGCTACCACGCGCTGCTCCGGCGCTGGATCGCCGAGGGCGCCCGCTTCGAGGACGTCGCGAAGGCCCGGGCCACGAACATCACCATCTTGCCGGCGACCGTCGAGATCGACCTGCCCGGCCGCCAGCAACAGTTCATCGTGCTGGCCGCCTATCCCGACGGGACGACCCGCGATGTCACCCGCGAAGCCGTGCTCTCGAGCAACAACGAGGAGGTGGCGCTCGTGAAGGAGGGCACGCTCACCGCACTGCGCCGCGGCGAGATGGCGGTGTTGGTCCGCTACGAAGGCCTGTACTCGGCCCGCGAGGTCGTCGTGATGGGCGACCGGTCCGGATACCAGTTCGCGGCGATGCCGGAGCACAACTTCGTGGACCAGCACGTCAACGCGAAGCTCCAGCGGATGAAGATCAATCCGTCGGACCTCTGCACCGATGCCGAGTTCGTCCGCCGCGTCCATCTGGACCTCACCGGCCAGCCGCCGACATCGGAGAAGGTCCGCGCGTTCTTGGCCGACGCCACGCCATCCCGGAAGAAGCGGGATGCCTTGGTCGAAGAGCTCATCGGGTCTCCGACCTACGCGGAGTTCTGGGCCAACAAGTTCGCCGACCTGCTCCAGTGCAACTCGGAGAACCTCGGCAAGAAAGGCGTCTGGGTCTTCCGCACGTGGATCCAGGAACAGTTCGCCAAGAACCGTCCGTACGACCAGTTCGCGCGGGACCTGCTCCTCGCCAAGGGCAGCACCTTCGAGAACCCCGCGGGCAACTATCTCCGCGCGCTCCGCGACCCGGGCAAGATGACCGAGGACGTGTCGCAGACGTTCCTCGGCGTGCGCTTCAACTGCAACAAGTGCCACGACCATCCGTTCGAGCGCTGGACGCAGAACCAGTACTACGAGTTCGGCGCGTTCTTCGCGCAGGTCGCCTTCAAGCGCGGCACGCTCGGCCGCGACACGCTCATCCGCGGCACCGAGACCTACGCCTCCGAGCAGGTCTCCGAGGAGATCGTCTACCAGAACTACGACGGCGGTGAGGTGAAGCACCCGAAGAACGACAAGCCGGTGCCGCCTCACGTCCCGTACGGCCACGCCCGCGACATCGCGTCGGGAGAGGACCGGCGGGCCGCCTTCGTCGAGTGGCTCACCTCGCCGACGAATCCGTACTTCGCCCGGTCCACGGTCAACCGTTTCTGGAGCTACTTCTTCGGCCGCGGGATCATCGATCCGGTCGATGACATCCGCGCCGGCAACCCGCCCAGCAACCCCGCGCTGCTCGAGGCGCTCACCACCGGGTTCGTGAAGAGCGGCCACGACGTGCGCTGGCTGCTCCGCACGCTCTGCCAATCGCGCGCCTACCAGCTCAGCATCGTGCCGAACCGCTGGAACGAGGACGACACGATGAACTTCTCCCACGCCGTCCCGCGTCGCCTCAGCGCCGAGCAGATGCTCGACGCCGTGTCGGTGGCGACGGGCCATCGGGCGCAGTTCAAGGACCTGCCCGCAGGGCTGCGCGCCGTCTCGGTGCCGGACGGCATGGTCGGCGGCAACGACTTCCTCACGCTCTTCGGCCGGCCGAAGCGCCAGAGCGCCTGCGAATGCGAGCGCAGCAGCAACGTCACCCTCTCGCACGCCCTCAACCTCATCAACGGCCCCACGCTCGGCGATTGCGTCACCAGCGCCGACAACCGTTTCGCCAAGCTGGTCATCGCCGAGAAGGACGACCGCAAGGTCGTCGAGGAGGTCTATCTCAGCTGCCTCAACCGTCCGCCCACGGAGAAAGAACTCGCCGCCATCCAGCTCGGCGAAGGGGGCAAACGGCTCGAAGGGGCCCAGGATCTCGCCTGGGCCTTGCTCAACAGCCCGGCGTTCTTGTTCAACCGCTGACCCGACCCGATCTCATGATCTCCATCCCCGGAAAATTCGGCGCGACCTGCGACGGCTTCAGCCGCCGTGAGTTCCTCCGCCTCGGCGGCGCCGGCCTCGTCGGCGTCAGCCTCGCGGACATCCTCCGGCTCCAAGCGGAGCAGGCGCCCGGAGCCGGACCGGCCGCCGGCATGGCCAAGAACGGCTGGGGCAAGGCGAAGTCGGTCATCATCCTCTACCTCCAGGGCGGACCGAGCCACATCGACATCTGGGACCCGAAGCCCGACGCGCCGTCCAACGTCCGCGGCGACTTCAAGCCCATCCGCACGAAGGTGCCCGGCACCTTCCTCAGCGAGGTGATGCCGAAGCTCGCCCAGCAGATCGACAAGGCCACGCTCATCCGCTCGATGAGCTACACGCCGGTCGGGCTCTTCAACCACACCGCCGCGATCTACCAGATCATGACCGGCTACACGCCGGACCGCGTGTCGCCGTCCGGCCAGCTCGAACCGCCGGCACCGAACGATTTCCCGCATCTCGGTTCGCAGATCTCGCGGCTCCGGCCGCCCGAGGTCCCGATGCTGCCGTTCGTCATGCTGCCGCGTCCGTTGCAGGAATCGAACGTCATCGGCAAGGGCGGCACCGCCGGGTTCCTCGGCGCGGCGTTCGATCCGTACTACTTCTACCAGGACCCGGCGAAGGAGATCAACCTCGCCGACCTGACGCTCCGCAAAGAGGTCTCGAAGGAGCGCCTCGGCCGGCGCGAGACCTTGCTCAAGACCGTCAACGACGCGATGCCCGACATGGAGAAGGCGGTCGGCAAGTACGCCCTCGACAGCTATTATCACAAGGCCTTCGACCTCGTGAGCAGCGGGCGGGCGCGCGATGCGTTCGACCTCGGAAAAGAGCCCGACAAGCTCCGCGACACCTACGGTCGCCACACCTTCGGCCAAGGCTGCCTGCTCGCGCGCCGCCTGATCGAGGCCGGCACCCGCGTGGTGCAGATGAACTGGCCCGCGGTCGCGAACGGTGATCCGACCGTCGACGCATGGGACACCCACGCCGCGAACTTCGGCCCGCTCCGCAACCTGCATTGCCCGAAGCTCGATTCCGGCCTCAGCGCGCTCATCGAGGACATGGACCAGCGCGGCCTGCTCAAGGAGACGCTCGTGGTCGCGCTCGGCGAGTTCGGCCGCAGCCCGCGCCTCGGCGTCAGCACCAGCGGCAACACCAATTCGCCCGACGGCCGCGACCATTGGCCGTATTGCTACACGGCCTTCATCGCCGGCGCCGGCGTCGGCCGCGGAGCGCTCTACGGCAAGTCCGACGCCACCGGCAGCAGCCCCGCCGAGAACGCCGTGCACCCGACGCAGATCGTCGCCACCATCTACCACGCGCTCGGGATCGATCCCCACACGATGGTGATGAACCACCTCAACCAACCGCGTGAACTGGTCCAGGCCGAGCCGGTGCTCGGACTGTTCAGCTGAACCGACGGAAGCCCGCCCGGTTTCCATGGATCCCGCGACCGTCGCCCGCTGGCGGCGAACCTCCCGAACGACCGTGTCTCCTGTGCGCTCCTCGATCCTCGTCCTCCTCGCCGCCGTCTGCCTCGCCGAGACCGGCCGCTTGGGCGCCCAGTCGCTCCAGCGCCTGGAATCGGCCTCGGTGCGCTGGTTCCAGCGCGGCACCACCAACGTGCTCAACCTGGACGGCGAACGCCTCGGCGCCGTCGACAAGGTCCTCGTCACCGGCGAAGGCGTCGTCGCGACCCTGCTGCCGAAGTCCGGTTCCTCGACGGTCGTGCTCGAATCCACCAAGGGCGGATTGACCGGCGAGGCGTCGCCGGCCGACGTCAAGTCGGTCGAGGTGCGCCTGGTCGTCGCGGCGGACGCGCCGTTCGGTCCGCGTGAGCTGCGCGCCGCTTCGTCGACCGGCGTGTCCAATCCGGTCGCCATCGACGTCAGCGAGCTGCCCGAGCTCGTCGAACGCGAACCGAACAACCTGCCGGCCGAGGCGCAATCGATCCCGCTCCCGGCCGCGGTCTCCGGTGTGATCCACGCCAGCACCGAGGCGGATCTCTTCCGGTTCCACGCGAAGTCCGGCGAGCGGATCCTCTTCGACGTGCAGGCGAACCGCACCGGCTCACCGTTGGACCCGACGCTTCTCCTGCTCGATGCCGCCGGGAAAGAGATCGCGCGCAGCGAGGACGTCCACGGTCTCGATCCGTTCCTCGATTTCACCGCGCCCGCCGAGGCCGATTACTTCGCGAAGATCCAGGACCTCCGTTTCCAAGGCGGCGGCAACTACCGCTACCGCCTTGTCGCCGGGACGCTCCCGTACCTCGATTTCCTTTTCCCGTTCGGCGGACGCCGAGGCACGACGGTCGATGTCGGACTCAAAGGACTGAACCTGGAAGGCCGCGAAAAACTCGCCGTCTCCATCGCCGCCGACGCTCCGCCGGGTCTGCAGGACGTGCGCCTCGCGACGCTCCGGGGCCGGTCGAATCCTTTGCCGTTCGAGGCCGGCGACCTTCCCGAGCAGATGGAGGCCGAGCCCAACGGAACCGCGACCAACGCGAACGTCATCACCGTCCCCGGGGTGTTGAACGGGCGCATCGGCGAACCGAAGGACTCGGACGTCTTCCGCTTCAAAGCCGTGGCCGACCAGAAGCTCGTGGTGGAGATCCGGGCGCGGCAGTTCGGTTCGCCGTTGGATGCCTTGCTCACGCTCAGCGACCCGACCGGCGCGGTGCTCCAGCGCAACGACGACGCCAACGGCCTCGACGCGCGCATCGAGTTCGACGCGAAGAAGGACGCGGAATACCTGCTCACCATCCGCGACCTCACCGACCGCGGGGGCGAACGCTTCGGATATCGGATGACCGTGCGCCCGCCGGATACGGCGCCGGATTTCACGGTCCGCCTCGCGCAGGACCGATATCGAGTCCATGCCGGAGGTCATACCGCCGTGCGGTGCGACATCGAGCGGCGCAACGGTTTCAACGGTGTCGTGCGCGTCACCGGCGGGATCTTGCCGCCGGGGGTCAGCGCGGGCACCTTGATGTTCGCGCCGGAAGGTCCGGCGAGCGGATGGCTGGTCTTCAGCGCGCGTCCGGATGCCGGGACCGGCCACTTCCGTCTGGATCCGGTCGCGACCGGGGAAGCGGCCGGCCGCACGGTGACCAAGCCGGCCACGGCTCCGTCGCTCGGGTTCTTGTCGGTGATCCCTGCGGCGCCCTTCTCGGTCGATGTCGCGACGCTCGCGGCCGGCGCGGAACAGAACAGCGGCGGGTCGTTCGACATCAGCGTCGTCCGGCGCGCCGGTTTCACCGGCGACATCCGGGTGCTCGCCGAGGATCTGCCCGGCGTGAGCCTGCCGGCGGTCACCGTGCCTTCCGGTCAGTCGCGCGCGAAGCTCGCGTTCTCGGCCGCGTATAATTCCGAGGTCTCCACCCGTCCGCTGATGATCCGCGCCGAGGCGACGGTCGACGGCGCCACCGTGGCCGAGCACGTCGCGGCGCCGGTGCCGCTCACGGTGACCCGGATCCCGTTGTTCCTCACAGCGATGTTGCCCGGATCACCGTTCTTCCGGACCGATCCGTTCAAGTTGGCGGTGGTCGCGTTGCCGACGAACTCGGTCTCGCCGGCGAACACCACGGAGTTCGTCGTGAAGGCGGATCGGCGCGGCGTCACCAACGAGATCCCGCTGCGCATCGACGGATTGCCCGAAGGCGTCTTCGCGACCGTCGGCCCGGTCCCGGCCAACGCGAACCTCGCGACCATCCGCCTCGTCGTGTCGGAGAAAGCCGCCGCGAAGGAGCACGTGTTCACCATCGTGGGCACCGCCACGGCCGACGACCGCACCTGGCGGCCCCGCACGCAGCCGGTGACCTTGGTCGTCAGCGCGCCGGAGAAGGAGACCGCCGCGGTGGCGGCTCCGGCGAAGTGAGCCGCCTGGGAAGACGGTCCCGATCCGTGCGAAGACGCGAAGGACGGAGTCAGGGCTTTTGGCTCAGGCCGTCGACGTCCGCTTCCCGCCCCAGGTGAACCAAGCGGCGACGGCGAGAAGCGAAAGGTTCGCTCCAGCCACGACCGAGGCCACGACCCGATAGGCCGCGAGCGGATCCATCGTGAGCAAGGTCGGCTTCAGCGCCACCAGGGTGGCAACGAAGGCCGCGGCGATCGCGACGACCCAAGGCACCACGGCGAAACGCGCCCGGGCGAGGTGGTCGGTCACCAGCACGTTGGCGAGCACGTACGAGAGCATCGCGAAGACGCACCAAGGCACGAGCGGGGCCGCGGCCCAGGTGGCGGGCGTCCGGAAATAGAGGATCTGCAGGGGCAGCTTCGGCAGCGCCAGCACGGCGATCCAGCCGCAACACCCGAGCAGCGCGGTGCCCGAGAGGGCGAGGACCAGAGCGTCCGACTTCACGCCGGTGGCGACGCTCCGGGCGATCATGGGGAACATCACCATCGCCAACGGGACGGTGACCTGGGTCAACGCGAACCCGATGTTGTTCGCCGGAAGATAGAGCTGGCCCAGCGAGAAGGCTTTCTCCTGCGCCGCTGGAATCACCGCTTTCAGGAAGACGACGTCGAAGAGCGACAGCACCGACAATCCCGCCGCACCGGCGGTGTACGGTACCGTGCGCCGGATCCAGCCGGACCAATCCGTTTCGGCGCCGGGAGCGAGCCAGACGCTCCTTGTGGCCCGGAGGGCGACGACGAAGGAGAGCGCCTGTCCGAAAGCCACCGCTCCCATCGCGCCGGCCGCATGGCCGTGGAATCCTAGGACGACGACCGCCATCGCCCCGAGCCGGCCCGCACCTTCAAGGATCCCGATCCAACCGAGCGTGCCGAACTCTTGCCGCCCTTGCAGCAGACCCTTGAACACGGGCAGTGCCAGCCAGGTGAACGCTGCCGCGAGCGTCGGCCATAGCACCGTCGCATCGGACAAGTTGAGCCGGCGCGCGATTGCTCCGCTCCACACGAGCGTGACCACGGCCAGTGCCGACCAGACCACGGCGATCCCGCACAACACGCGGCGCGCCGTGCCGGCGAGCCGCTGTCGGAGGTCCGGTGTGACCGCGGCGGCGGATTGCTGGGCGAAGACGACCTGCAAGCCGCCGCTCGGGATCCCGAGCAGCAGGAAGAGCTTGAGCATCGCGCCCAGCACGCCGTACTCGGCATCGCCCATCTGGGACGCGACGGGATGCACCGCGGTCATGAACGCGCCGCCCAAGACGGTCGCGGCCGCCAGCCAAGCGCTCTGCCGGAAGAATCCGTCCTTGGCCGCGCTCATGCGTCGGCCTCCGCCGGGTTGCCGGTCATCGTCTCGACGGCCCGCACCGCGTTCCCCGTGACCGCCCGCCAATCGAGATCGCGGGCGACGCGGCGGCTGGCCGCCAGTCCGAGGCGACGACGCTCCTCGACCGGTACCGCGAGCCACGCGAGCACGGCGTCGCCGAAGCTCGCGCCGTCCATCCCGCTGAACTTCATCGCCGGCTCGTCCGCGAAGTAGCGGCGGAGGTTCTCCAACGGCGTGCTGACCACCGGGACGCCGCAGCCGAGATACTCGACCGCCTTGGCCACGAAGGCGCAGTGGGTGCCGTTCGAAGCCTCATACGGCACGAGGCCGACATCGGCCGACGCGACATGTCGCGCGACCTCGTCGTACGGGATGAATCCGGTCAGCTCCAGCCGGATCCCCGGGTCCGTCGCGCGCACGCTCGCCGCGAAGCTCCTGAGCGCCGGGGTCTCGCGTCCGACGAAACGGAACGTCGTTGTCGGACGCGCGGCGAAGACCCGGGCCACCGCGGTCCGTGCGATCGGGCCGAGGTGATGCTGGTCGAACGACCCGTGCATCACGACCACCGGCTCCGCGTTCCCCGTTCCCCGTTCCTCGCCCGCACCGGGATGGAACAACGCGGGATCGTAGCCGTACTGGATCGCCCGGATCCGTTCGCGCGGAAAGCCGGTCGCGGCGAATCGCTCCGCCAGCGGCTCCGACACCGTGAGCACGCCCTCGACATCGTATCGCCGCGGCAAGCCCAGCTCGAAACGGGTGAGCGCCCGGACGACCGGTCCCGGCATGACCCAGCCCGGCCACGTCTCCATGAACCCGGTCAGATAATCCAAGAAGTTCAGCACCACGGGCGTCCGCAACGGCACGCGGAGCCTTCCCGCCGCCACCGCCGCGATGGTGTGCTGGGCGAAGAGGACGTCGTAACGGAACTCTTCGCGCCGCATCTTCTGCTGCGAGAGCAAGGTCCGCCGCACGTGCGCCGCCAGCGCGCCGGGGTACAGCAGGTACTTCAGGTTCCGCAGCCGCGTGTAGCGGCCCATCTCCCAGCGCGTGAACGGATGGATGTTGATGCGGTGCTTCCCGGCCACGGAACCGCGGTCCGGGAAGTCGGGACAGAACAGGTGCACCTGATGCCCGCGCCGGACGAACTCGTCCACCAGATAGACCGCCTCCGCGGAGCCGCCTCCGCTCGGCGGGTAGAACGGTTCGTGGGTGAGGAAAGCGACGCGCATCAGCGTGTGGCCGGGGCCGGGCCGGACGGCAGCGGACGGCAGGTCGGTGTGGGCTTCATCCGGTGTTCAGTCCAGCGACCGCAGGAACTTCTCGAGCACCTGGGCCCCGCGCTCGAGGCTGGCCACCGAGATCCATTCGTCGTCGGTGTGCGCCTGCGCGATGTCGCCGGGCCCGAACACCACGCTGGGGATGCCGCCGGCGGCCAGCGGAGCCGCGTCGCAGAAGTAATGGACGCCGAGCGTGCGGCGACGGCCGGCCGCCCGGCAGAGCGAACGGACGAGCGGCAGTTTCGGATCGGTCTCCAGCGGATCGCACGCGGAGAGCCGGAGGTTCCCGAACTCCGCCTTGAGCTTCTTGCGCCGCAGCAACGCCGCGATCTCCCGCTTCACGCCGGCCTCGGTCTCGCCGGGAAGGGTCCGGCGATCGACGGAGATGACGCACTCGTCGGGCACGATGTTGGGCTGCGTGCCGCCGCGGATCGCGCCGACGTTGATGGTCGGTGATCCCAAGAGCGGATGGGCACGCGCCGCGAGCTCCGCCGAGTAATCCACCTCCAGCGCCTCGACCACCCCGGCCATCGCATGAACGGCGTTGCGCCCGAGCCGCGGCGTCGCGCCATGCGCGCTTCGTCCGCGCGTGCGGAGCTGCAACCAGACGTCGCCCTTGTGCGCGGTGACCACTTCGAGACGCGTGGGCTCGCCGACGACGGCGAGATCGGCCTTGTCGCCATGCCGCGCGTGGTATCGGGAGCCGGCCTGGCCGTTCTCCTCGTCGACCAACCCGAGGAAGACGATCTCCGTGGACATCGGTCGTCGTCCCGACTTCGCGACGGCCAGCACCGCGGAGAGCATCGCGGCGACGCAGCCCTTCGTGTCGCATGCGCCGCGGCCGATGACGCGTCCGGACGAGAGCTTCGGGCGCAGCAGCGCGTCGAGCGCCGGGAAGCCGACCGTGTCGAGGTGCGGCGCGAGGAGGACACGGTGCTTCACCGGACCGCTGGGTCTCAGCCGGGCGATGATGTTCGCTCGGCAGGGAGCGGCGTCGATTCGGGTCACGTCCAATCCGCCGGACCGGGCCGTCTCGGCCACCAGCTCGCCGACCCGGGCCTCGCCGGCACGGACATCGCCGAGCGGCAGGAATGCCGGATTGACGCTCGGTACCGCGATGAGATCGAGCAACAGACGGACGATGGGAGAGGCGACGGCCACGCTCGAAGAAGACTAGCGGTCCCAATGTCCAAGGGGCAGGAAAAAGGCCCGGTCCGAACCGGTCCGGCCGATTCAGGTTTGAATTTGTCCTCGTGCGTAGCCAAATCCGGGGGCCGATGAAGCTCCTCGTCTTTGCCCATGTGCCGCCGCCGCTCCACGGCCAGAGCCAGATGGTGAAGTACCTCGTCGACGGTTTCCGCGCCGATCCCTCCTTGGGCATCGAGGTCTTCCACGTCGACGCGCGGTTGTCCGACGACCTTGGCGACGTCGGTTCAGCACGGGGTGGGAAGCTGCCGAGATTGCTCGGCTATTGCGCTCGCGCGATCTGGTTCCGCGTCCGTCACGGTGCCGACACCCTGTACTACGTGCCGACACCCCCGAAACGGACGCCGCTCTACAGGGACTGGATCGTCATGGCGCTCCTGCGGCCCTGGTTCCGGAAGGTCGTGTTCCATTGGCACGGAGTCGGGCTCGGGACCTGGCTCGAGACCGATGCCCGACCGTGGGAACGCTGGATAACGCAACGGTTGTTGGGGGGCGTGGCGTTGAGCATCGTGCTGTCGCGTTTTAGCCAGACGGACGCTGAGAAACTCCATCCCCGCACGGTGGCGATCGTCGGCAACGGTGTCGAAGACCCCTGCGCCGAGTTTCTCACGACCTTGGCGCCCCAACGGGCATGCCGCCTTGCGCGACGGTCGACTGAAGGAGGGGATGTCGAGGTCCTGTTCATGGCCCTCTGCACCAGGGACAAAGGAGTCTTCGATGCCGTGGAGACCGTCACCATCGCCAACCGCCTCGCTGCGGACGTCACGCCGTGTCTGCGGTTCCACCTGGTCGTCGCCGGCACATTCCCGGACCCTGAGCTCCAAGATGAGTTCTCTCGGAGGATTGCCCGCACCGATGCTGTCGGGCGGGTCCGTCAGATCGGTTTCCTGTCCGGTGCCGCCAAGGCCGAAGCGTTCCGGGCCGCGGATGTTTTCCTGTTCCCGTCCTACTACGCCACCGAAGGCCAACCTCTCGGTGTCGCTGAGGCGATGGCCTACGGATTGCCCGTGGTGACCACCCTTTGGCGGGCGATCCCGGAGATGCTTCCTCCCGGAAGGCCCGGGATTGTCGAACCCCGACGCCCGGACCTCGCGGCGGCCGCATTGCTGGAGGTCGCGAGGAGCGAGGACGGGCTTCATCATCGGGAAGCGTTCGAGAGCCGCTTCAAGCTATCCGTCCACCTGGCGTCTCTGGCGGGTGCCATCAAGCACCTGGCTGCGAATTAGCGTGTCCAATTGAACATCCGATCCCGCAACCGGTTCCGCAGATCTCGGCTCTTCCGGATCCCTAAGAGATCCCTGATGGATGTCCCCGGACGATCCGGTACCCTCGGTGTGGGGCGGCAGCAACGGCTCGTCCCGGCACGAAACTCCGTGGTAGCGAAGAGGTCTCCACCGACGACGAGAGGTTCCCCGGCGGGAGGCCGACAAAACCCTAATCCACAATAGTCTGGACGAACGTCCCTACGCCGTGGTATGCAGCCGGGGAATTCCTAGTGCCGAGGAAAAGACAGTCCTAAAATCAAGCAAACAAGGGTCCGCAAATGGTCCCGCTATTGAACCCAGAACATCAGATAGCAAGGTTGCAGTGCGAGTGGCGTGTTTGCGCCGCTAGCGGCCCCTTGTGAATTAGCTTGTCAAGAATTGAGTGAACTAAACATAGTCAACCCGATGAACTTCAATACTAACAGCGCGCGCAGGATATTGCGTTGGGCGACAGGAGGCTTGGCGTCCTTCTTGACGGCTGCCTCCGCCTTCGGCCAGACCAGCCTCACCCAGACCGGTTCCATCATCATCAATGATGCGACCCGCCGTGAAACGACGCCGGGCATCTTCGTGTCCGACACCGCTGCGGCGACGCCGTTCCCGTCGTCGCTGGTGACCAGCAATCTTCTTGGCACCATCGAACGCGTGACCGTCACGTTGAACGGTGTCATCCACAACTACCCGGACGACATCAACGTAGCGTTGAAGAACGCCGCGAGTGGCAAGGTCATCCAGCTGATGAGCGATGTGGGCGACCGCTTCGCGCTGAACGGCGTCAACCTGACCTTCGCTGATGCGGCTGCTGGTCTGTTGCCCGACTCTTCGGCGATCAGTGACGGCACCTACAAGCCGACCGACGTGGTCGATTTCGCTGGTGACGCCAGCGGAGTTGATTTGTACCCCGGTGGCCCGACGGCCCCGTTCGGTGCCACCTTGGGAGTCTTCAATGGCGACAACCCCAACGGTTCTTGGGATCTCTACGTTGCCGACGACCAGTCGTTCAACTCCGGTTCCATCCGGTCTTGGACGCTGAACGTCTTCACCACCCCGCTCCTTTCGGTGACGAACAGCGTCATCCCGGCGACGGAGGACACGGTGGTCAACGTTCCGTTGAAACTGAAGGATAGCGACACCCCGCTGTCCTCGATGACCTTCAAGGTCACCTCGAGCGATACGAGCATCGTCCCCAACGACCTGTTGGTCACGGGCGATGGCGAGGATCGCATCTTGGTCATCCAGCCCAAGCCCAATGCCAACGGGACGGTGACCGTGACGGTCATCGCCAAGGATGGCGTCGGTGAATCGATTCCGGTCGTCCTGACCGTGAACGTCGCCGCGGTGAACGACGCGCCGCTGATCACCTTGTCCACCAACCGCGTGAACACGGTGGTCGGCAAGTCGGCGTCGCTTTCCGCGGTGGTCAACGATGTCGACAGCGTGCTGGCCAACCTCACCATCACCGCGACTTCGAGCAACACGAACATCGTCGAGTCCGCCGGGTTGGTCGTGACCGGCAATTTGTCCACCACGAACCGCACCTTGACCATCAATCCGCGTGGCGCGGCTTCTGGCACGGCGACGTTGACCATCTCCATCGTCGACACCGGCTCCACTGGCGTCTTGGGGACCAACACCGTCAGCCTTGACGTCACGGTGGACCCGGTCGCGCAACCGGTCTTCGCAAGTTCCTTCGGAACGAACTCGGGCAACATCACCATCGTTGACAACGCCAACGCCTCGCCGTTCCCGGCGACGCTGACGGTTCCGACCAACTTCATCGGCAATATCGGCCGTCTTGAAGTGACCCTCGCGGATGTGACCCACCCGAACCCCGCGGACCTCGCGGTCTATTTGACGGGTCCGACTGGCAAGACCGTGGTGCTGCTGGGTGCTCAACCGGGTCTCAACGCGTTCAACCGCAGCCGGATTGATTTCTCTCCGACGGCCGCGTCCGCGATACCGACTGGTTCCGCGATCACCAACGGCACCTATCTGCCGACTGGTAACCCCGGTCTGTCAGTTGGTGGCATCACCCCCAACGCTCAACTCTCCGATTTCGGTGGAACCGACCCGCGCGGTGTGTGGTCTCTCTCCGTGGTCGACACGGCTTCGGGCGCTTCTGGCAACATTGCCGGTGGGTTCATCCTCCGCATCTTCTCCGCGCCGAGCCTCAATGGTGGCAACGCGATCGCCGCGGTGACCACTGCCGAAGACACTGCGAAGACCATCACGGTCCCGGTTGCTGACTTCGATGGCTCTGTCACCAACGTCACCGCCTCTTTCGGTGATGCCTCCTTGGCAAAGGTGTCCGCGACGCTGGCCAGTGGCATCGCCACGGTGGTCATCACCCCGGAACTGAACAAGTTCGGTACGAACAACATCACCTTGACCGCGACCGACAACAACAACTTCAGCACCTCGGCGCTGATTGGGTTGACGGTGACGCCGGTGAACGATGCCCCGACCATCAATCCGGTCGCGAAACAGCTCGTCCGCGTCGGTGGATTCTTCACGGTACCGTTCACCATCGGTGATGTGGACAATGACCCGAACACACTCACGGTCACTGCCTTCTCGAGCAATGGGAAGCTGGTTCCGAACAGCGGAATCGTGTTGAGCGGGACTGGAACGAGCCGTACCGCGACAATCTTCCCGAAGGGGATTGCGCCTGGCGATACGGATATCACCTTGACGGTCAGCGATGGCCTGCTGTCCGCCTCGACGACTTTCCCGTTCAACGTCGACGTTCCTTCGGTTTCTCTCTTCGAGAACGCCGCGCAGCTCACGGTCAATTCCGACAAGCCGACGGCTACCTCGTATCCTTCTACTTTGGCGGTCAACGGTTTGGTCGGAAAAATCACCAAAGTCGAAGTTGCCCTTTTGGGTATCGTTTATCCGGTGCCTCAAGACTTGGACATTGTCTTGGTCGGTCCTGGTGTCAGTCCGGTCAAGGTGATGCTCATGAGCGATGTTGGCGGTTCGACGGCGCTCAATTCCGCATCGGTGTATTTCGACGACAGCGCACCGCTGTTGACCTCGTCGGCGATTTCGTCGGGACGTTTCCACGTCACCGATTTGGAACCCGGTGACAGCCTCCCGACGCCCGCTCCCGCTGCGCCGTACCAGAACAACCTCTCCGCCTTCAACAACATCGACCCGAACGGCACTTGGTCCCTCTACGTCGCTGACGACAACGGGACTCCGAGCCAGCGTGGTGGTGTGTTCTTCGACGGTTGGAAGCTGAGCATCCAGACGTCTCCGAAGATAGTTTCGGTTGGCGATCAGGTCACCGATGAAGACGTTGCGAAGCGCGTCACCGTGACCCTCGGCGATAACCAGCCCGGCGTGAATTTCAACTTCACCGCCAGCGTGACTGCCGGAACCAGCATCGACACTGCATCCATCGCGGTCAGCGGAACCGGTTCGACCCGCACCTTGGTCATCACTCCGAAGGCCAACCTCTTCGGTACCAACACGGTGTCGCTCTCAGTCAACGATGGTCTCGGAAACACCGACACCACCTCGTTCCAGTTCATCGTGAACCCGGTGAACGATTTGCCGACGATCAGCGCCCTCTCCAACAAATCCACACAGGCGGCCATCGGTACTGGTCCGATTACCTTCACTGTGGGTGATGTCGAGACCGCTGCGGCTGATTTGATCGTCACCGCGACCTCCTCCAACAACGAATTGGTGCCTGCTGCCAATTTGAATCTGGTGAACAAAGGTGGCGGCTTGTGGTCGTTGAACCTCTTGCCCGCTGGTATCAACACCGGCACGGCGACGATCACCGTCACCGCCCAGGAGCCCGCCGCTGGCGGTTCTCAGAAGGTGTCCAAATCGTTCGACTTGACGGTCATCCCGAACGTGGTGTTCGCCAACTCGGCGCCGATC
>CANGMH010000005.1 GCA_947454005.1 Verrucomicrobiota bacterium | reverse complement strand
GGCCCATCG
Source organism: Verrucomicrobiota bacterium (assembly GCA_947454005.1). Classification (GTDB taxonomy): domain Bacteria; phylum Verrucomicrobiota; class Verrucomicrobiia; order Limisphaerales; family UBA9464; genus CAIVQB01. The sequence continues at coordinate 39,597 of CANGMH010000005.1, read as the reverse complement.
CGTAGTCATTCCTGTCGATCTCGGCGCGGCGGGCCCAGAACTCCAGCGAGAACGAGCTGTTCGCAAGCGGGAAGGCGGGCAGGTTGAGCTGGCTGCTGGCCCCGTCGAACTGGAGCGCCGGTTCGCTGACCGTCAGCGCAGGCGCGGGAAGCCCGCCGCGGACCGTCCGCACGGGATTGCCGGTGAGCGCGGCCACGAGGCCGCCCGACGCCTGGCTCGTCGTCGCGGCGCCGCTGGCCTCATCGATCGGATAGTAGGCGACCAGCCCCGTCTCCGTGCCGGTCAGGCGCTGGGTGTAACCGGCGGCGATCTGTGCGGCGGTGCGCGTGGTGCGCCACACGCGGACCTCGTCCAAGGCGCCCTTGAACCGGTCCTCGCCGTTCGCGGCACCGAGCACGAGCGGGATGCCCTGCAGGTTCACGCCGGCCACGGTGTTGGTCCCGTACGGCTGGCCGTTGCGATACACGACCAGCTTGGAGGTGGGCGGGTCGTAGGTCGCCGCCACGTGCATCCACGCGCCGACCGTCACCGGGACGCTCACCCCGACACTGTTGAAGATCCCCACATAGAGGTCGCCGCCCGAGGACGCCTTGTTGACCAGCCAGTGGTGCGCACCGGTGCCATAGTTGCCGAGCAACAGCGGCCAGGACCGGTTCCCGGGCAGGGCGCCGACCTTGATCCACGCCTCGACCGTGTGCGCCGCGTTGCCGGCCACGAGCGGGGTGCCCGTGGGATTGGTCAACAAGTTCGCCTGGGTGAACACGTCGTCCACTCCGTCGAGTTCCAGCGCGGTGTCGCCCGCGGCGAACGTGGTGGCCCGGCCGACCACCTGGTCGAAGGCGTTGATGCCGTTGGCCACGCTGTTCGTGTCGTCCGGCACGCTGAACAACGGACGCATCACGCCGTCCTTCACCATCATCGCGCGCCGGCGGCCGTCGGTCGCCGAGACCGAGCCGACGTAGCGGTTGCTGATGTTCAGCGCGAACGCCTCGCTCTGGTCGTCGAACGGCGCCGGCCCGACCCCGAGGTCGGTCAGCGAGACCGCACCAGCGGAGAACGAGAACGCCCGCGATTTCCCGCCGCTGTTGGTGGCGACGCCGGTCATCATGCCGGCTGCGTTGAGCGCCCGGACCGCGGCGAAGCTTCCGCCCGGCAGCACGCTAAGGCTGGTCACCGCATCCTCGTGTCCTTTCAGCCACGCCACTGTCTGGCCGCCGTTCTTCGCGGCACCCGCAAGACTGTTGCTGTTGTTCAGGGCGAAGGCACGGAACGGTGACGACAATGGCGAAGGCCCGATCGGGCTGAGCTGGCCGCCGTTCGCCAGGCCGTTGAACAAGAAGCCGACCGGATTGCTCTCGAGCGATTCTTCGTCCGCCATGTACCCCGCGACCGCGCCGCGGTCGTTGATGGCCGTGCCGAAGCCGGCCGATTTGCCGGGCAACACCCCAAGATCCACCACGCTGAACGCCGGCTTGGCCTCGATGCGCAGGTCGAACTCGGTCTGGGCGCTCTTGCCGCCGGCGTCCAGGACGTTCAGCCGGAGATGGACGGTGCCGATGACACCAGGCTTGGGCACGATGTTGAGCGTGCGGAAGTTGCCGCCGGCCGGGACGGTGAAGCTCTGGAGCAGCTCTGCGTTGGCCAGCGCCTGGGGCGTGACGGTCAACGCCGCTGCCGGCTGGTCGTCGTCCACGGTGAAGGGGATCTCGATGAGCGCCGAGTCCTCCTCCGAGGCCTTGTTGGGCACCACGGAAATGGTCGGGGGATCGTTCGCGGCGATGACGACGCGCACGTTGACGGAGCCGCTGGTGACGTGGTTCGCCGAGTCGCGGACGCTGTAACTGATCGTCGCAGGGCCGTCATGCCCGGTGGGCGCGGTGTAGGTCCAGACGCCGCCCGTGACCTGGGCGACGGCGCCGGTGCTGGCGTTGACACTCTGCCAGGTGAGCGAGAGGCCGTCCTCCGCATCCCAAGCCGGCAGGAACAGGTTGGTCGCCGTGCCGTCCGGGACGCGCAGGACCTGGAGCGCCTTCAAGGCGGGATCCGCCACCTGCCACGAGAGGCCGAGCAGGTTCCCGGAGACCCCTGTCATCGGTGTGCTCCAGATGGGGTCGTTGTCCGCGTTGTCCGCGACGAGCACGCCGTTCTGGGCGCCGCCCTGGCCCGCGGCCGAGGCGAAATCGGTCAGCTCGGTCGTGGGCTTCTGGTTGAAACGATAGTAGGCGACGAGGTTGGCGGTGTCGCTCCGGAGCGAAGCGTGCAGCGTGGCCAGGATCTCCTCGGACGTGCGGGCGACCTTCCAGACGCGGAACTCGGCCAACTGGCCGGTGAACCCGCCGAGCTTCAGGTCGCGGACGCCCGGCACGAGGGCCGAGACGCCAGGCTTGGTCGCCTCCTCGATGCCGTTGCGGAAGATCTTCATATAGTTCCCGCTCGTGCTCTTCACGAACGCGAAGTGCTGCCACGAACCGACGACAGGCACCGGCGGCGTGTAGGCCAGCCGGCCGGCACCATTGATGTCGCCGAAGTCCCAGTACACCTTCCCGTCCGTGTACGGCACGTGGACGTTCAGCCGGTTGGCAAGGTCGTCGGCCGTCAGCTGGAACATCGGCGGCGCCTGCGGGCCGGGGGTGTTCTGCCAGAACTCGATGGTGACCTCGCCCAGGGGCAGGTTGGGGCCGAAGCCGGGGATGTTGACGTGGTTCGCCCCGTTGAAGGCCAGCGACGTCGCTCCGCCCACGTTGGGCGCGTCGTCCACCGAGGTGACGGTGATGTTGAAGGTCCGGGTGGCGGTCAAGTTGGCCGCCACATCGGTGACCACCACCGTGATGACCGCGGTCCCGCTCTGGCCCGGCCTGGGCTTGTAGGTGAGCTGGGCCGACTCCGCTGGGCTGGTGTAGACGACGCCCGGGTTGCGGACCAAGGCCGGGTTGCTCGAGGTCGCCGTGATGCTGAGCGTCTGGGTGAGCTCCGGGTCGCCGTCGGTCAGGGCGATGCCGAGCGTGGCGGTGCCGGTGCCTTCGCCGATGGTCTGGTCGGCGATGGCGGCGAGCGTCGGGCCGTCCTCCACCGCGATGCCCTGGAGGTAGATGGTCCCCGTCATCGGCGTGGTGCCGTCGGTGACGGTGTAGGTGATCGTCGCGGCACCGTTGAAGTTGGCCGGCGGCGTGTAGGTGAAGCCGCTCCCGGACACCGCCGTGACCGTGCCCGCGCTCGCCGTGACCGCCGAGTAGGTCAACGGGTTCCCTTCGACGTCGAACGCCGGGAGCACGAGCTGCCGGCCGATGTCCTCGGTGAAGCGGACCACCTGGAGCGTGCCTAGCGTCGCCTCCGGAGCGGGCCAGGTCGGAGACCCGACGAGGCTGGCGTTCTGCACGCCGTCGGCCGTGGCGACGTCGTTCAACGTCGTGCCCGTGCCTTCCGTGAACTTGTAGTTCAGCACCAAGCCGGACGAGGCGGCAGGCACGCCGCCCTGGGATGCCGCGATCTCGGCAGCCGTGCGCGCCACGTTCCACACGCGGACATCGCCGATCCGGCCGGAGAACTTGTAGCTCTGGTTGTCGCCGACCGCCCCGATGAAGAGCGGTGTCGCGCCGTCCTTGGGGTTCCGGCCCACCAGGCCGTATCCGTCCAGCACGCCGTTGACATACACCCGAAGCAGCGTGCCATCCCAGGTGGCCGCCACGTGGCTCCAGACATCTGTACGCAACACTGTGTTGCCCGTCACGACGGAGCTGGTGAACGACTTGTCCACGGTGGAGCAGATGATCTTGCCGCTCGGGTCCACCCTGAGAAAATAGCCGCCGTCGTTGACGCCATATTTCTCGATGATCCCCATCGCCGTGCCGATCGCCGCCGGCCGGACCCACGCCTCCAGCGTGATCGGGCCGGTGATGCTGATCGCCGCGCTGTCCAGCACCTGGCCGTACTGGCTGGTGCCGTTGAAAGCCAGCGAGGTGGCCGGCCCATCGACCGGGCGCCAGACGGGCGCGCCGACGAGCGCGGCGTTTTGCGCGCCATCAGCGGTGGCGGAATCGAAAGCGGTCGGACCGGAGCCTTCGTTCAGCCGGTAATAGGCGACGAGGCCGGTGGTGGTGTTCAGCAGCGACGGGTTCCAGTCCTCCTTGAGCTGCTGCGCGGTGCGCGCGGTGCTCCAGATGCGGAGGTCGGCGAACTTCGCGTCGGCGTCCGCGTCCGCCGGCCAATTGCTATGGCCGAAATAGGCTCCTGTGCGCGTCACGTTCAGCGGCGCCCAGATCGCGCCGGAAGCGGTCTCGATCCCGTTGATGTAGATGTGGCCGATGCCGGACGTGTCGCGGGTGAAGGCGAGGTGGGTCCATGTGTTCAGCGGTACCTGTTGCGACGAGATGATGGACTGCGGCAGACCCGCGGCCCCTTGATAGATGTCGAGCCGCGGCTTGCCGTCGTTGCCGCTGGTCAGCGCGCCTAGGACGTTGTTGATGCCCGGGCCGTTGCCGAAATCGAAGAACCGCGACCAGGTCGCATAGGACCGGACGTGAACCCATCCTTCGACGGTGAAGGTGTCGCCGAACCACACGCCGTCCGGCAGGTCTAGATACTGGCCGCTGCCGCTGCCGCTGCCGTTGCCGCTGGCGTTGAGCGCGAGCGCGGTGCCGGGACCGACGACCGGCGGATCGTTCAGCGCGTTGACCTGCACCTTCACCGTGCCGGAACTGGTCAGGCTTCCGTCGCTCACCGTGTAGCTGATCGTGTCGTTCCCCGAGTAACCGGAGGCCGGGGTGTAGAGCACGTTGCCACCCGTGAGCGGCACCACGCTCCCGCTCGTCGCGCTGATGCTGGAATAGGTCGGCGCCGTGAAGTTCCCGTCGGCCGCGGGCAGGTTGATGACCCTCGACGCATCCTCCGGCACCGGCACGACCAGCAGGTTGGCCAGCGCCTCGGTGTTGGCGGTGTGGAGCCGCGGGCTGTTGACCAAGGTCCCGTTCTGCGCGCCCCGGTACGTCGCCACATCGGCGATGGTCGTTCCCGAGATCTCGCTGAAACGATAATTCAGGATCAGGTTCGGGGAGCCGGGCGCGACCGGGGCGAAGCGGTTGTCCGCGATCTGCGCCGCGGTGCGCACGATGTTCCAGATCCGGAGATCCGCGATGCGCCCGCCCGGTCCGATCTCCAGGTCGCCGGAGGCCGGAGCGAAGAAGGCGGCGCTGGCTTTGGAAGCCTCCAGCACACCGTTGCGATAGATCTTCATCTGCTGGCTGTTCCCGTCAGCGACCAAGGCGAAGTGGTTCCATTGCCCCACCGGAGTCACCGGCGGCGTGTAGGAGAGCCGGCCGTTGCCGTTGATATCGCCGAAGTCCCAATAGACCTTGCCATCGCTATAAGGCACGTGTGCGACAAACCGGACCGAGCCGCTTCCCATGCTGATGGTGCTCTGGGCGACCTGAGCGTCCACCTTCTGCCAGAACTCCACGGTGACCGCCTCCCCGTTGATCAGGCTCGCCGCGAAGTTCGGGACCGTGATCTTCTGGCCCGCCGCCAGACTGAACCCGATGGACCTGCCCAACACCGCATCCGCCCCGACGAAGATCGCACCGTTCTGCACGATCCCGTTCTGGGCACCGCCCTGGTCAGGATTGGAAGCCGAGCTGGCGAGGTCCGTGGCGACGGTGCCCCAGCCTTCGTTGAAACGGTAGTTGACCAACAACCCCGGCGTGGCGGGTGGGATGCTGGCACCGCGGTTGTCGGCGATCTCCGCGGCGGTGCGGGCGGTGGACCAGATGCGGACATCGGCCAACTCGCCTTTGAAGAAGCCGGCTCCGAGGGGCGTGTTGCCGATGATCACGTTCCCGTCCGCCAGGAAATTGGAACTGGATATGTCGGCCGCGACCACGACGCCGTCGCGGTAGATCCTCCGCGCCTTCGTCACAGCGTCGAAGGTGCAGGCCCAGTGGTGCCAGTTGGTGTCGGTGTAGGCCGGGGTGTTGAGGTCGTTGCCGTAGAAGGCGAACGTGAAGGTGTTCTCAGGGCGGAAACCGATATGGAGCGCGTAGTTGACGGGCCCGTTCTGATATTCGCCATTCCCTTGGCCGAGCACGAAGTCGGCGCGGTTGGGCGCGGCGCGACGCGCCCACATCTCCACGGAGAACGAGCGGTTGTTGAGCGACAGGGCGGGCAGGAGGACCTGCTGGCTGATGCCGTCCAGCTCCAGCGCGGTGGCCGGTCCCGCGACGGGCGGAAGATTCTGGGCCCGGCCCATGACCTGGGCCAAGGCGGCGAAGCACACGAGCAGCGCGGACCAGCGCGGAACGGAGCGCCGAAGGAAGAGGGAAAAGGAAGATTTCATGGCTCGATCTCGTGGAGATTACTGGTTGAGCACGGCGGTGGTCGCGATGCGGGTCAGCCGGAAAGCGCCGCTGACCACGATGTTGGTGCGGTGGAGGCCGGAGACCGTCTCGCGGTAGATGCCGTCGAGAACGCGCTCGCCGTAGCCGGGCGGTGGATTGGCCGGGGCGGCGCCGAACTCCAGCCCGATGACGCGACGGATCTCGTAGCCCTTCTGGTGGTCCGGATGGTAGCGGTGCTTGAAGGGGTTCCGGGCGAAGGTATCGGACATGGTGTTCGTCGCGACCACCGACGACCCGATGTCGAACACGCCGGACATCGGCAGTTCGTTTTCCGCGAAATCGAAACCCGCGGTGCTCAGCCGCCGGCCGACCGGCACGCCGTCCCGGGCGGACACGCCGGTGTACCTGCCGACCAGGGAATCGTCCGTCAGCAGCACGTGGCGGCCTGGGCGGTCGATGATCGCGGTGCCGGAGGCATCGTTGGTGGTCGTGCCGTCCTGCCACATCTCGATGACCTCCTTCAGCAGCCGGGTCTGGCCCGCGGCATCCACGTGCAGAAGAAGCCTGAGACCGAGCTCGCTGCCGGTGGGCGTGGGCGCCATGGACGGCGCCGTGCGCACCACCGAGTGCGGGACCAGGTTCGTGGTGATGATCCTGGAGACGGCATTGGTCTCGAGCTGGACCGTGAAACCCTGCGAGATGTTCGTCGTGAGCGGACCGGAATGCGCCTCGCTGACGGCGTTCAACGTAGCGACCCCGACCCACAGGCCGGCGTGGGCTGCCACCGCCGGCAGTGCCGCGCCGACCGGCGTCAACGCGCGGGTGACCGACACAGGCAACAGGTGACGGGTGCCCAGACCGTCAGTGATCTCGAGGACCGTCTCGAACAGATCCGTCGTCATGTCGGCGCGGCGGACCGCGATCCGCTCGCGGCGGGCGGCGCCCGTCGGCACCGGCCGCACCCACGGCGTCGGCAGCCCGGGCCAGTTCAGCGTCTGGTCGGACAAGCGCTGGGCATACGACAACGGGTTGGGCGTCGGGGCGCCGAGGTCTCGGACGGTGGCGTTGAAGGCCGTGTTCCCCAGGTTCTTCAGGTCCAATTCCACGTCGTCGGCAGAGAGGCCGAACTCGAGCCCGTCCCCGAAGACCGGCGCCGCCACGAACGGCGCGACGAAATCCGAACCGCCTTGGCACCAGATCCAATAGGCCTCGCCGCGGAGCACCAGGTCCGTGGCCACGATCCGTTGCCACGCTCCCGTCGGGTCGAGCCGGTACATCGCCGCGAGACCGGTCTTCGTCGAATAATGGGCGGTGGACGGACGGAAGAAGCTGAGGAACGTCGGCGGGAGCGCGGGGTCCACCGGCAGGCCGCGGAAATTGTACGAATCCGGCAACCAGGCCCGCGTGCGGGTGGTCGGCCGGCCGGACAAGGTGAGCGTGGCGGCGGTCGCGCCGGTGAACTTCACCAGGTACGACCGGTTGACCTGGACCTGGAAAAGGTTGTTCTGGAAGGCATCGACGCGGTTGGTGGGCACCCACGAGAACCAGCCGGCCTTGGCCAGCGCCGTCTCGGTGACCTCGGCGATGAAATCGGGCTGGCCCAGGTTGTTCCCGTAGGCCCACACGCTGTCCGCCGCCACGCCGTCGAAGACCGCGCTCAGATCGGGGTTCGCCGGCTCCACCTCGAGATGGATGGCGTTCCAGCCCGGGTTGAGCGTGACGGTCTGCGTGGTCGTCGGCGTGGCCCGCGCCAGCAGCGCGGCCAGCGGCAACGACAGCAGGCAGACGACAAGGCGCCACAGCGAAGCGGAGGAGGATGGGGTCTTCATGGCTCGGGGAAAGAGGCGAGAAAGATCAGGGCAAGGCCGGTGGACGCGGGGTCGACGGGTCGGGGGCGACGATCCGGGCCAAGACGGCGGTGTTGGTCCGGATGTCGAGACCGGCGCGCATACGCGCGTGGAAGGCCGCGATCGACTGCTCGCGCTTGGCTTGCTGGAGCTGGTGACGGATGGCTGGCCCGACCTCGGTCAGGGGCCGGGTGGCGGCGGGTTTCGTGCCGGTGAGACGGACGACGTAGAAGCCCGTCGCCGTCGCGACGACCGGCGCGCAGTCGCCCGGTCGCTGGAGCGCGCGGAGCGCCTCGGCGATGGCGGGGTCCCAGCGCTGGTCGTCGGCACCCGCGCTCAACCAACCGGTGTCACCCGCTTGGTATCGGGTGGCCTGGTCCTCGGAATGTTCGCGCACCAACCGCTCGAACGCCGCGCCATCGGCTGCTTGGGCCTGGATCCGCAACCGTTCCGCCTGCTCCGCCACCGCCGCGCGTTTCTCCGGTGCCGACCTGGGGCTGGATCTCAAGAACAGCACGCCGCCCCGCACCGCCGCGGGCACCGCGTACCGCGCCGCGTCGGCGGCATAGGCCGCGCGGACCTCGTCCTCGCTCACCGCCGAGGCCTCCGCCGCCGCCAGTTCCCGTTCCTCGAAACGCGCCACCATCAACCGCTCGATCGCGGCGACCGTCGCGGGATCGCGGTCGAACCCGGAGGCGCGGACCTGGGCGAGCGTCGCTTCCTGCCGCACCAGGTCGCCGAGCGCCGCTTCCTTCGTCACGCCCGGACCGCGCCGCGCGAGCTCGGCCTCCAACGCCGATCGTTTCACCGGACGCCCGGCCACCATCGCCACGACGTCCGGCGCCAGCTCCGTCACCGGTGCCGGCTTCTCTTGACGGCATGAGACCACCGCTGCGGCCAGGACGATCAAGATGATGGTGGAGGATGTGCTCATCTCAGGCCGGGATCGGGCGGACCATGCGCGGGAGGCAGGAAAGGTCGTCCTTGGTGAAGTAGGCCCGGGCGCCGGCCTCGGCCGCGCGCGCGCGGAGGTCGGGGTCATCGAACTGCGAGACGATGACGATGCGGGCCTCCGGATGACGGGCCGTGATGTGACGGGTCGCCGCCAGCCCGCCCACCGGCCGCATCTGCACGTCCATGATGACCCAGTCGGGCAGCTGCCATTCGTAGGCGGCCTCGGCCTCCGCGCCGTCCGTCGCTTCGTGCACGCTGTCGCCCGGGATGGTCAGCAACTCGCGCAGCGCCAGGCGCATCGAGGCGTGGTCATCCACGATCAGGAATTTCAGGCGGGCTCGTTTCAACGTGCCCAGGATGGCCGGGCCGGTCGCGGCACGGCATCAGAGCCAACACGCAGAACCGGGTCCGCGGGAACCACTAGGTGTTCCCACGTAGCCGCCGACCGCCACCGACCACCGAGGACGGGGCCGTGGTGGTCACGGACGCCGCGGCACGACCACGACGACGCGGGTGCCGCCCTCGGGCCGGGAGGTGAACTCCACCGTCCCGCCCAGCGTGCGGACACGCTCCCGGATGCTGGTCAGGCCGAAGCCTTCGGCCGCCGCAGGTCCGTGCCGACGGTCCCCACCCGCCAGCCCTCGGCCGTTGTCGGTGATCTCGGCGCGGACCTGGGACCCGTTGTCGGCCACGAGGACGCGGCATTCGCCGGCCTTCGAGTGCTTCACCACGTTGTTCAGGCATTCCTGCACGATGCGGTAGAAGCTGATCTCGAACTCGGGCGGGAACACCCCGCGCAGCTCGGCGATCTCCGCGACGAACCGGATCGGGGTCGCCGCCGCCAGTTTCCTCACCACCGCCTCCAGCGCCTGGCCGAGGCCCAGCTCATCGAGCTGGAACGGCCGGAGGCCCTGGGAGATCTCGCGGACCTCGCGGATGGCGCTGGAAGTCATGGCCGCCGCCTCGCCCAACTGCTCGGCCAGCTTCTCCGGCTGGGCCGATTGCTGTTGGGCCAGCGCCACCCGGCATTTGATGACCAGCAGATTCTGCCCCAAGCTGTCGTGCAGTTCCCTCGCGATGCGCTGCCGTTCGCTTTCCTGGGAGGCGATGAGGCGGCGCGAGAAGACCTCCTGCTGCACCCGGGCCCGGGTGAGCGTGCGGATCCGCATACGGTAGGCCGCCAGCCCGCCCGCGAGCAGGAACAGGCCGGCTCCGCTGCGGAACCAGAGCGTCTGCCGCCACTCCGGCAGCACGCTGAAATCCCAGGCCGCCGCCACGGGGCTCCACACGCCGTCATGGTTCCGCGCCATGACCTCGAAATGGTAGTCGCCGGGAGCCAGCAGGTGATAGGTGGCCGTGCGACGGGAACCCGCCTCCTCCCAGCCTTGGTCCAAGCCCGTGAGCCGGTGCCGGAAGCGCACCCTTTCCGGGGCGATGTGGCTCAGCCCGGTGTAGCGGATCTCCAGCCGCTGTTTTCCCGGGGGAACGCGGTAAGGGGTCGTCGCCTGGATCCGGCTCGCGTCACCATCGAGGCTGCCGTTCGAGAGCAGGCAGACGCCATCCAGCCAGACCTCCTCGATGACCGCCGTGGGCGGGACCAGGTTGGTGCGGAGCTTCCGCGGGTCCACCATGCTCACCCCTTTCACGGAAGCAAACCACAGGCGACCCTCGCGGTCGCGCACGGCGGACGGATTGCCCGCGGCGGATTCCATGGCGGCCAACCCGTCGGCCGGCAGATAGGTGACGCCTTCCAGCCGGTTTCGGCGGCCGTCGGCGAATGCCTCCAATTCCGCCCGCGCCACCCGGAACACACCGCGGTTGGAGGCGAGCCAAAGCTGGCCCAAACCGTCATCGAGCACCGCGGAGATCTCGTTGCCCGGCAGCCCGGTCCGGGCGGAGTAGGTCGTGAAACGGCCATCGCGCAACCGGCTCAGGCCGCCGCCACCCGTGCCGATCCAGAGCGTGCCGTCGTCATCGGCCAGCAGCGCCCGCACCGTGTCGTGCGCCAGCCCTTCGCGACGCGTGAAGGTCTGGAACCGGCCCGCGTGGAAGCGGTCGAGGCCGCTGCCAAAGGTGCCCAACCAAACGGCACCATCCCGGTCCTGGGCGATCGCCGAGACCAGATCCGAGGACAAGCCGTCGCGCTTCGTCAGCGTCTCGAACTTGCGGCCGTCGAACCGGCTCACGCCTTTGTCGCCGCCGATCCAGAGCATGCCGTCCCGATCCTCGAACAGCGCATAGATGATCTCGTGCGACAGCCCTTGCTCCCGGTCATAGCGCGCGGTCTCACCCGCGCGATGCCGGAAAAGGCTGTTGCCATGCAGGCCCGACCAGAGCGTTCCACCGCGGTCGAAGCACAGGGACCGCACGGTGGGATCCGGGGCTCCCGGCAGTTCGATCGGGGCGGATCGTCCCCCGGCCAACCGCCACAGGCCGCCGGCGGTGACGCCCAGCCAAACTTCATCCGCACCGTTGGCGATGGCCATCGCAGGTTGGGTCGGCAGGCCGTGTCGCTGGTCGTAGGTGGAGAAATCGCGGTGCCGGAGCCGCAGCAGGCCGCCGGCGGTGGTGCCGACCCAGACGTTGTGCTCGCGGTCCTCGAAGACGCAGTTGGCCGTGTTGCTCGTGAAGCCGCGTCCGGTCGTGAGCCATTCGGTGGAGCCGTCCGGCCTGCCCAGCATCAGCCCCTTGCTCCAGCTTCCCACCCAGAGCTGGCCGGCAGAATCCTCCATCAGCTCCATCACCACGTTCTCCTTCGGCCAAGCGAACGTCGGTGTGTCCGTGCTCCAGCGCCCGTCGACGAGCCGGCGGATGCGACCCTCGGCGCACACCCATATGCCGCCGCGCGGACTGGCGGCGATGCGGGCGATGGTCGGGACCGGCTCGCCCGCGGGCGGTGTCCACGGCTGCCAGCGACCGCGCTCAAGGAAACCGAGCCGGCGATCCTGCACCACCCAGCGGCGGCCGGTGGTGTCCACTTCCACGACCGTGTCGCCCACCGAGCCCCGTGTCGGTACGATCTCGGGCGGGACCGGGGGCTTGGAAAGCACCTCGCGGAAACGCCCCGCCGCATACTCCAGGAGTATCCGCGGACCGAAATCATCGGCCCCGACCGTGATCAGCACGGTGTTCTCGGCCGAGTTCGCCATCCACTTCACCGCGAGGCCCGGCCAACCATCGGTTTTCGTCAGGGGCGTGAACCGGCCATCCGCATAGCGCGCGACCTGGCCTTGTTCCATCGTGACCCACAGGCTCCCCGCCCGGTCCACGAACAACCGGGTGGCCCGTTCGCTCTCCAAGCCCGGAGTGGTGGAATCGAACACCGTGAAACGTACGCCGTCGAAACGCACCAACCCTTGGAAGGTGCCGAACCACAGATAGCCGTCCGGCGTCTGCGCGATGGACGTGACGGTGTTGCCCGGCAAGCCGTCCTCCACCTGCAAGACATCGATGGAATACTCCTTCGGCAGGTCGCCGACCACCGCCGTCGAGGCGACCGAGGCCGGCCCGGCGGCCAGCCCGAGGAGCACCGACGACACCGCCCACCGAAGGACACGGGTCGCCGCCCGCATCGCTCCTTGGATCCATCCGACGCAGTTCGACATGATAGGGCGAGGCTCGGGCTACAGGTGCGCCTTATGGTCGAAGGCGAACTTCAGCAGGCTGTGGCTGCCGCTGAGGTGCAGCTTGTGGCTCATGTTCTGGCGATGCGTCTCCACCGTGCGCGGGCTGAGACCGAGCAGGTCGGCGATCTCCTTGGTCGTGCGGTCCTCGGAGATCAACCGGAGGACGCGCCGTTCCGTGGGCGTGAGGAGGTCCAGCCCCGGCTTTTCCCGACGCAACACCGCGCCCTCTTCCCGGCGCTTCAGCAGCAGGGTGGCCATGGTCGGGCTGATGAAGTTGCGGCCCTCGACCACCGTGCGCACCGCCGTCAGCAGGTCCTCGACCGCGCTTTCCTTCAGGACATAGGCGCGCACGCCCAACTCCATCGCCCGGTCGAACAACGCCGCGTCCTCGTGCATGGTGAGCAGCACCAGCCGTGGCGGAGCGGCCTCGCCCGACAATTCCTGCGCCACCTGCAGACCGCTCAGGCGCGGCATGTTGATGTCGAGGATCGCCACCGCCGGGCGAAGTCCGCGGATCAATCGCAGGGCCTCCTCGCCGTTGGCCGCCTGGCCTACCAGCCGCAGCGAAGGATCGCTCTCGACCACTTCGCAGAGCCCTTTCCGGTAGATCGGATGATCATCGGCGATCAGGATGGTGGAAGGCGGGTTCATGATGACGACGGCACGGTCGCCGGGATGCGGGCAGCCTCGCCGGAACGGACCTCGATGTCGACCTCTCCGCCGAGCAGAAAAGGACCTTCGCCGGGCACGCCATGCATCAAGGAAGGCTCTTCCGGCAGGCCGCTAGCGCGCCTTCGCCGGTTTCAGATGGCGGTCGGCGAAATCGAGATACTGCTCCCAATCGTACGCCGTGAGCGCGTGCTTGCCGGTGCGGATGTGGTAGCCGAGCGTGCCGCCCACCGGGGTGTTGACCGGCGGCATCGCGGCCACACCGAGACCGGGCTTGCCGAGCAACGCATAGACCGGCTCCGCATGCTGCGTGGCGAGGAATTCTCCTCGCGGATCGGCCCAACGGTCTTCTTCGGCGCTGGCCACGTACACCGGGCGCGGCGCGCCGAGGGCGATCAGCTCGTGCTGGTCCACCGGCAGGGCGGGGACGTCGTGGTTGTAGTCCTTGAACCGTCCGCAGAACCAGTGCGGGAAGCTGGTGTTGATGCGCCACACGGTCTCGCCGAACCACCGCCGCGCGAGCGCCGCGCCGCCTTCGCCGGATTCGTTGGCGACCACCATGGCGAACCGTTCGTCCTGGGCGCCGGCCCAGAGCGACGTCTTGCCGAGACGCGAGTGCCCGATGACGGCGACGTGCTTGCCGTCGATGGCCCGGTCGGTCTCCAGATGGTCCAGCGCGCGGCCCAGGCCCCAGGCCCACGCGCCGATGGCGCCCCATTCATCGGGGGCGAAGACATGGGCGGCGCCCTCCTTGGCGACCGCGCCCCGGAGGCCGGTCTTCCAGCCGCCGTCGAAGTCCGCCTCGACGTCCCCGTAGTAGATCGTCGCCACCGCGTAGCCGCGGGCCAGGATCCGCTCGATGGGCCAGGCGGACGCCTCGCTGCCGCGGGATCTTTCGTTCGCGACGTGGTCGGTGATTCCGGTCTCCTTGCGGTTCTCGACCCAGCCCCGGGCGAGCGGCACGCCCGGATCGAGCGTGACGGCGTGGTTGCCGTTGAAGTTGTAGCCGACGAACGCCGGGACCGGGCCGGTCGCGCCCTTCGGTAGATAGATCAGAACGTCCATCGCCGGGCCCTTCGGGTCGGACGTGAGCGGGACGCGGACGATCTTCCGCACCGCCACGCCGCCGAGGGCGCCGGCCTCGGTCGACAGCACCTTGGCCTTCGGGCGGGGCAAGCCCTTGGGCGTGCGGCCGTAGACGTGGGTGCGATAGAGCTCGAGGATCTCGGCGCGGCGTTGTCTCCACGCGGCGGCATCCCGGACCGGCCGGCCGTCGGCGAAGACCAGCGGATCGGGCAACGTGTAGGGCGGGACCTTGCTCTCGTCCTCGTTGCTGGGGATGACTTCGGCGGCGATGGCGCTCGACACGACCGCGAGCAAAGCGACCACGCGGAGCCAACTCAATCGGGGATCCATGGCCGGATCTTGGGAGGCGGAAGCCGCGCGGTCAAATCTCGGGAGCGGAGGGGGGGGCCAAATCTGGAAAGCAGGAAGGCAGGAAAGAAGACACGTGAAGCCGCGCCATCGACTGGATGAAGCCGGATGCGGCCCCGGGTCTCGTCCTTCTCGCTTTTTTGCGCGAGCAGCCCGCCCCTTTCAGAGCAGGTGCCCCATGCGCTTGCGCTTCGTGTCGAGGTAGGCCGCGTTGTGGGGATTGGCCTTCACCCGGATGGGCAGCTGCTCGACGATCTCCAGCCCGTAGCCTTGCAGGCCGACGACCTTCTTCGGGTTGTTGGTCAGGAGGCGGATGGTCCTGAGGCCGAGATCGCAGAGCATCTGCGCGCCGACGCCGTAATCGCGGAGGTCCATCGGGAAGCCGAGCTTCAGGTTGGCGTCGACGGTGTCGAGGCCGCGCTCCTGGAGCTTGTAGGCCTGGATCTTCGCGGCAAGGCCGATGCCGCGGCCTTCTTGGCGCATGTAGAGGATCACGCCGCGGCCTTCCTTCTGGATCCGCTGCATCGCCGCATGGAGCTGCGGACCGCAATCGCACCGCCGCGACCCGAAGACATCTCCGGTGAGGCACTCGCTGTGGACCCGCACCATCACGCCCGGCTGGCCCGAGACGTCGCCCTTCACCAGCGCGAGGTGGTGGCCGCCGTCGATGTTCGACCGGTAGAGGTGCAGGTCGAAATCGCCGTAGTCGGTCGGCATGGTGATCTTCTCGATGCGCTCGACGAGCCGTTCGGAGGCGCGCCGATGCTCGATCAGGGCCTCGATTGTGCAGATCTTCAGGCGGTGCTTGGCGGCGAACTTCCGCAACTGCGGCAACCGCGCCATCGTGCCGTCGTCGTTCATGATCTCGCAGATCACGCCGACCGGCCGGCAACCAGCGAGCGTCACGAGGTCCACCGCGGCCTCGGTGTGGCCGCTCCGCTGGAGCACGCCGCCGGGCTTGGAGCGCAGCGGGAAGATGTGGCCGGGCTGCACGAGGTCGCCGGCCGTCGCCCGCGGATCGGCGATGAGCTGGATGGTCCGCGCCCGGTCGGCGGCGCTGATGCCGGTGGTGATGCCCGAGGCGGCGTCGACGCTGACCTGGAAGTCCGTTTTGAAGGACTCGCGGTTGCGGGCCACCATCTCGGCGATGCCGAGCTGCTGGAGCCGTTCGCCGGTCGTGGGCACGCAGATGAGGCCGCGGCCGTGCTTGGCCATGAAGTTGACCGTCGCCGGCGTGGCCTTCTCGGCGGCCATCAGGAGGTCGCCTTCGTTCTCGCGGTCCGCGTCATCGACCACGATGACCATCTTGCCCCGCTTGAGGTCGGCGAGGACGGCAGGGATCCCATCAAATTTCTGTGGTCGCACGCCGCGCACGGTAAACGGCGTCCGCGGGGTCGCCAAAGACAAACAGGCGGGACAGGGACCGTCGGCCACCGGCTGCAGACAGGTCCCTCGGGGACCCTGGCCGACCACCCATCGCTGGAGCGTCCGCTTCCCGCCGGCCCGCGGCATCTGGAACCAAGCCCGGGATCGGACGCCAGACCATGGGGAACGAGCAGAGGAAAAGACCTGATTGCGCAGGCTTGGAGGTCGGCCGAAGGTACCTCCCGGGACCCATGGCGGCCGGCCCGGACGCGCCCGATCAAAGGGCTTGAATTTCCGTTCTCGGCCTCTTAAATCCGCCGCGTCCCCAGTAGATTTCAAATCCCTCCGTGTGGAGGGATAGGCGGGCTTGGGCGGTGTAAACCGTGTGTCACCCCCAAGCCCGCTTCTTCTTTCCCGGGACCGACATCGCGGGTTCCGGCAGCTTGGCTGGCCTGAAAACCGGAGATGGGCCGAGTTTTGGCTGGCTTGGACCGCCGCGAGGGCTAAAACCAAGAGGTCCCACACGCTTCGTCGCGCATACCATGAACGCCAGACCTGATCGTCGCACCCCTGCCGGCTTCACGCTCATCGAGCTGCTCGTCGTCATCGCCATCATCGCCATCCTTGCCGGCATGCTCTTGCCGGCGTTGAGCAAAGCGAAGCAGAAGGCCTCGGGCATCTCGTGCCTGAACAACACGAAGCAGCTGACCTTGGCGGCGCACCTGTACGCGACCGATTTCCGCGATTTCATCCCGCCGAACCTCTTGGGCGACACCAACGCCTGGATCGGCGGCAACGTCGCCTCCCTGCCGGGCGCGACCAACCAGTTGGACATCAAGAACGGCCGTCTCTACCCGTACAACGGCTCGCTGAAGATCTACCAGTGCCCGAGCGACCAGTTCAACCTGAAGAGCGGCTCCAAGACGCTGACGGCGACCCGGGTGCGCAGCTACTCGCTGAGCGGCATGATGGGCATCAACAGCGATTTCGCGGTGACCTCGGTGCATCCCGGGATCCCGGAGAACAAGCGTTTCTCCGACGTGAACAACCCCGGCCCGAGCCAGGCGTTGTTCTTCATCGATGAACAGGCCTATCCCGACATCGCCAAGTCGGACCTCAGCAGCATCGACGACGGCTATTTCGCCGTGGATTCGCACCAATCCAGCCAGTGGCGCAACCCGCCGGCCAGCCGTCACGGCAACGGCGGCGTGGTCTCCTTCTCCGACGGGCACTCCGAGCTGTGGCGCTGGGTCGAACCGGGCACCATCAACCTGAAGGGCCCGTATCCCGCGGCAGGCAAGAACAACCGCGACCTCAAGCGCTTCCAGGCCGCGTCGTACGCCGAGGGCAAATACAAGTGACCCCGACCACGAGCCCGACGGACACTGGAAAACGCTTCCCCGCAGCCGCCCCGATCCCTAGCTTCCAGCACCACAGACCATGAGATTCGGCATCAATTCCTTCCTCTTCGCCTCTCCGTTCACCGACGAGAGCACTAAACTCTTCGCCCAGTTCAAGAAATGGGGCTTCCAGACGGTCGAGATCCCCATCGAGGACCCGTCGCACATCAACGCCGCGCACGTCCGCGCCGAGCTCGACAAGGCCGGCCTGGCCTGCGGGTCCATCTGCGCGTGCATGGGGCCCGGCCGCGATTTCCGCGGCACGGCCGAGGAGCAGAAGACCGCGATGGTCTACTGCAAGGCGCTCATCGACCAAGCGGTGGTGCTCGGTTGCCCGTCGTTGATCGGGCCGGTGTACAGCGTCGTCGGCAAGGCGGACGCCGTGGAACCCAAGCAGCAGCCCAAGGAATGGGCGCTGGTGGTCAAGAACCTCAAGGTGCTCGCCAAGTACGCCGAGAAGAAGGGCGTCCAGATCTGCGTCGAGCCGCTGAACCGGTTCGAGACCGATTTCCTCAACACCTGCGACCAAGGCCTCAAGCTCATCGCCGACGTCGGCTCGCCGGCGCTAAAGCTCCACCTCGACACGTTCCACATGAACATCGAGGAGAAGAACCAGGCCGCCGCCATCAAGAAGGCCGGCAAGCACCTCGCCCATTTCCACGCCTGCGGCACCGACCGCGGCACGCCGGGCAACGACTCGCTCCAGTGGGAGCCGATCGTGAAGGCGCTGAAGTCCATCAAGTACACGGGCGACGTGGTCATCGAGTCGTTCACGACCGACGTGAAGGTCATCGCCCGCGCCGCCGCCATCTGGCGCCGCATGGAGCCCACCCGCGACGAGATCGCGGTCAAGGGCCTGAAGAACCTCAAGAAAGCGTTCGGCGCCTGAGTCCCCTCCTCCGACCCACCATGAAAAAGTTCAGCACGTTCCTCGCGGCCCTGACGTTGGGCGCCTTGGCGTTCACCCAGACCGCCTGCCGCACCACGGCCGACACCGACAAGGGCTTCGTGCCGTTGTTCGACGGCAAGACGCTCAAGGGCTGGCAAGGGGTGGCCAACCATTGGCGCATCCAGGACGGCGCCATCACCGGCTACACCGAGAAGGCGGACCCGCTCAAGAACAACACCTTCCTGGTCTGGACGAACGGCACGGTCGACAACTTCGAGCTGCGCTTCCGCTACCGCATGATCGGCGGCAACTCGGGCGTCCAGTACCGCAGCAAGCTCATCGACGCCGAGAAGTTCATCGTCGGCGGCTATCAGGCCGATTTCGAGGCCGGCAAGACCTACAGCGGCATCCTGTACGAGGAGCGCGGCCGCGGCATCCTCGCCGAGCGCGGGCAGCGCACGCGCATCACCGAGGAGAACGGCAAGACGAAGATCACGAAGGTCGGCGACCTCGCCTCGTCCGCCGAACTCCAGGCGAACATCAAGGACGAGGACTGGAACGACTACACCATCATCGCCGATGGCAACCACCTCATGCACTTCATCAACAACCGCATGACCATCGACGTGCTGGACGAGCAGCCGGCCGCCGCCGCGAAATCCGGCATCCTCGCCCTGCAGATCCACGTGGGCCCGCCCATGGTCGTGCAGTTCCGCGACATCAAGATCAAGAAGCTGCCCTGAGCCGCGCTTGGTCCTCCGAAGCGGACGGGACGCCCGAAAAGGCGTCCCGTTCTCGTTTCCAGGCACGGCTCCCGAAGCGGTCCGGCAGCGGATTTCACCTTGCTAGCGAAGGTCGCGGACGGGATTTTCCGGCAGCGTTCTCCCACATCCTGATCACTTTCTATGGCCCCTTCTGATCGTCTCCTTTTCCGGACCTTGTCGCGCGCCGTGCTCTCGACCTGCATCCTCGGTGTCGCGGTGGCCGCACTGGTCGCCGGCTGCGCGACGGTCGGCACCGGCCAGGCTTCGAAGGCGCCGAAGCGCATCCTGCTCATCGCCGGCCGTCCGAGTCATCCGCCCGGCATGCATGAGTTCCGTGCCGGCAGCCTGCTGCTCCAGAAGAGCCTCGCGGGCTATCCCGGCGTGACGGTCGAGGTCTATTCCAACGGCTGGCCGACCAAGGTCGAGGGCACCAACCGCGTCGACGACAACTCGGTCTTCGAGGGCGCGGCCGCGGTGGTGGTCTACGCGGACGGCGGCGGCGGGCATCCGGCCATCAGACCCGACCGCCTGAAGCTGATCGACGCGCTGGCCGCGAAGGGCGTCGGCCTCGGCTTCGCGCATTACGGCGTGGAGGTCCCGGCCGGGGAGCCCGGCGCGGCGATGCAGCGATGGATCGGCGGGCATTACGAGCACCAGTTCTCGGTGAACCCGATGTGGTCCCCGAGCTACGAGAAGTTCCCGGCGCATCCCATCGCGCGCGGCGTGAAACCGTTCAGCGACCGCGACGAATGGTACTTCAACATGCGCTGGGTGCCCGATGAGGCCGCCCAGAAGCGCATCACGCCCATCCTCGTCGCCACCCCGAGCGACGCCGTGCGCAAAGGCCCGTACGTGTATCCCCCGGGGCCGTACCCGCACATCATCGCCGCGAGCGGTCGCCAGGAGACCATGATGTGGGCCTTCGAGCGTCCCGACGGCGGACGCGGTTTCGGCTTCACCGGCGGCCATACCCACGCGAACTGGGGCGTCGCCAGCCAACGAAAGGCGCTGCTCAACGCGCTCCTCTGGATCGCCAAGGTCGAGGTCCCCGCCGGCGGCGTGGAATCCGCCATCACCGAGGACGACCTCAAGCAAGACCTCGATCCGAAGGGCAAGCGTTGATCGCCTAGGCCCATGGCTGGACCCTCACCGGCCGGACGGCCGCCGGACGATTTCGGCGCCACCGCCATCCTCGCCCGCATCCGCGGCAGCCTCCGCGAGGGTGCCGCCAACGGAGCGCGCGAGCTGACCTTCGGCGCGTTCGGCACCGGGTGCCGCATCGCCTTCGTCGCCACGCCGCCGGTCGCCGCGGCGTTCCAGCCCGCGGTGCTGGCGTGGGTCGCCGCGTTCGAAGCGAAGTGGTCGCGCTTCTGGGACGCCTCGCTGGTCAGCCGCATCAACGCCGCCGCCGGCAAGGAACCGGTCGCGCTCGACGCCGATGCCGACCGCGTCCTCGCGCTCTGCCACGAGCTGCACTTCCTCACCCGCGGCGTCTTCGATCCGACCGCGCTGCCGCTGCTCAAACTCTGGGATTGGCGCCGACAACGGACCGCCCTGCCCACCGATGCCGAGGTCGCCGAGGCGAAGGCGTTGGTCGGATGGCGCGGGGTCCAACGCGCACCAGGCAAGATCTTCCTGCCCCGCGCCGGCATGGGCATCGACCTCGGCGGCATGGGCAAGGAATACGCCGTCGACCAGGTCGCCATGCTCGCCCGCGCCCACGGTTGTACCAGCGCGCTGGTGGACTTCGGCGCGGATATCCGGGCGTTCGGACCGCCGCCCGACGGACGGGCCGCATGGCACATCGGCCTCGAGGATCCCCGGAAGCCCGGCGCGTGCTGGACCGGCCTCGCCGTGCGCGATGCCGCGGTGGCGACCTCCGGTGACTACGTGCGGAAGTTCGAGGCGGACGGGACCCGCTACGGCCACATCATCGACATCCGGACCGGACGCCCCGTGTCCAACGGCGTCCTCTCGGTGAGCGTGCTCGCGCCCTCCTGCACCCAGGCCGGGATGCTCACGACCTCCATCTTCACGCTCGGCGCCGAAGAAGGCCGCAAGCTGCTCGACACCACCATGGGCGTGGAAGGCGCCATCGTGACGGAGACGCAGACGCTGGTGAGCCGCCGGTTCCACGCCTATGCGACGACCTGAACCCGCGATCACCGTTCCCCGTGGCGCGACAGGTCCGCGCTGCACGGGGCTCGGGACCTGCTAAGGTCCTGCAGGTCTCCATGAAGTGGTTCCGTCCATCCGCCCTTCTTCTCTCCGCGTTGCTCCAGCTCGCGCCATTGTGCCGCGGCCTCGCGCCCGAAGCGATCGCGCTGGCGTCGCCATGGACCATCGTGATGCGCTGGATCGTGGGCTCGATCGCGGTGTCCGGGGCGTTCCATGCGGTGTCGGGAGCGACCGGGCTCACCGTCACGCAAGGCACGGGACCAAGCGTCAGCCCGAAGGGGACCAACGGGCTGGTCCTTTCCGGTTATCGGGTGCAGGTCACCAGCGCCGACTACGGGACGGCCAAAGCGTATGTCTTCACCGGCTTGCCGGCAGGTTTGAAAGGAAGCCTCCAGGGAGTCATCACCGGCACGCCGACCGAGACAGGGACCTTCGCGGTCCGGGTCACTGGATACGAAAAGAGCCCCCCCGGCGGACACGACTTCACGGCGAGCATCAGCCTGCCCATCGCCGATCAGAACCCCGTGATCTTGCGATCGCCGACGGGCCGGACCGTCGCGGTGGGCACGCCGGTGACATTCGACGTCGCCGCCGAAGGCACGAGCCTGAAGTACCGTTGGCTTAAGGACGACATCGAGCTGGCGAAGGCGACCAACGACACCTACACGGTCACGTCTGCGACGACGGCCTCCGCGGGCAGCTACAAGGTCCGCGTGTCGAACGCCGCCGGGGTGGTCCTCAGCGCGCCCGCGGTGCTCGTCGTGACGGCCGCAGGTCCGACGATCCTCGTTCCGCCGACGGCCAAGACCGTGCATGAAGGCGAACCCGCCTCGTTCCAGGTGACCGCCGAAGGCCCTGCGCCGCTCACCTACCAATGGAGCAAGGACGGGGTGCCACTGCCCGGCGCCACGGCCGCGACGCTTCCTTTGGCGAAGGTCTCGGCCTCCGACGCCGGCGACTATTCGGTGACGGTGACCGGTCCTTCCGGCACCGCCACGACCAGCCCCGTGAAGCTGTCCGTCGCTCCGCCGTTGGCCATCGCGCTCGTCTCGCTGACCGATGCGCAAACGACCCTGTCCTTCGGGAGCATCGCCGGCCGAAACTACGTCGTGGAGTCGACCGATGCTTTGGGAACCGGTGCGTGGACGTCGGTCCTGGCCGCGACCGCCGCCGGGCCCACGACGCTCTTCAACGACGTCCGTGGCTCCTCGCCGTTCCGGTATTGGCGAGTCCGGACCGAAAGCTCGCTGCCGCCCTAGCCTTGGCCGTCCGATGTACCCATCGGGCCCTCGGCCGCATCTTGTGCCTTGCCGACCTCGGGCCCCATCGCTTTGGTGACTCCCACCTTCGCCCCCGACGACTTCACCCTCGATGAAACTCCTTTCCTCGCTCCGGAGCCTCGTCCTCGGCGCATTGCTGGTCTTGACCGCGGCGTCACCGGTCGCGCGGGCGCAGGTCGCGCCCGAGTTCGTCTCGCTCCAGCCCGGCACCAACGGGGAGGTCGCGCTGAAGTTGACGGCGCCCGCGAAGTCCGTCTTCCGCGTCGAACAGTCCGCGGACCTGACGACCTGGTCGTCGCTGTTCTCCGCCGCTTCTGTCGGGACCAATCCGTTCACCGATGGCGGCGCGCCGTTCACCGGAAGCCGTTTCTATCGCGCGCTCGCGGTCGAACCGACGACGGTGCTGACCGGTGACCATCTGCCGACGGCCGACGGCGACGTCGTCATCCACCCGATCAACCACGCGACGCTGGTGCTCGGCTGGCAGGACAAGCTGATCTATGTGGACCCGGTGGGTGGCGTCGGGCGGTTCACAGGCATCGGCAAGGCCGATCTCGTCCTCGTCACCCACAACCACAGCGACCATCTCGACGCTTCCACCATCCTCGCGATCCGCCGCACCAACGCCGTCGTGCTCGCGCCGGCCGTCGTGCAGGTCTCCTTGCCGGCTTCGCTGAAGACCAACACCACGGCCATGACCAACGGCGCGGTCGTGTCCGTCCTCGGCCTCACCGTCGACGCCGTGCCGGCGTACAACCTCACCTCCGCCTACCATCCCAAAGGCAGCGGCAACGGCTACCTGCTCACCATCGGCGGACGGCGCATCTACATCGGCGGCGACACCGAGGACATCCCGGAGATGCGCGCGCTCCAGGACATCGATGTCGCCTTCATCCCGATGAACCTGCCGTTCACGATGACGATCCCCAAGGCGGTCAGCGCCGTGCGCCAGTTCCGGCCCAAGGTCGTCTATCCGTACCACTTCTCCGAATCCAACACGCAGCAGTTCAAGACCCAGGTCGGCACCGACCTCGGCATCGAGGTGCGTTTGCGGAAATGGTATTGAAGCTGGGCGCGACAAGAAGGCATCCGACGGCACCTGCGCGCGTCCAGCCCCGCCGAATCTCCCGCTGAATCTTCCCGTCCGCCTGCTATGCTCGCGCCATGAAGCCCTTCGCGTGGGTCATCGGTCTCTCACTCGTCGCCGCGACCGGCGCGCACGCGGCCGATCCGTCCATCGAGGACGTGCTGAAGGCCGGCGAACAAGCGCTCCGCGAAAATCTCGACCCTCGTGTGGCCGAGCTCTTCCCGCCGCTCGACGTGGCGGCGGCGGGCCGCCTGGTGAGCCAGATCCAGGACGCCTTCGCCGGCGACGACGTGGTCGACATCGCCCGTTTCAAAGAGGTCGCCGAGGCCGCTCTTCCGCTGCTCGAGCAGGACGCGGCGTCGCGTCCCTACGCCGGATGGTTGCGGACGCGCATGGATTACTTCCGAGCCGCCGATGATCTTCGCCGGATCGCACCGGTACCGCCGACGAAGCCCAAGCCGTCCACGCCCGGGAAGCCTGCGCCCAAGGCGGTGAACCCGACGCCAGCGCAGCAGCGGCAGGTCTGGACCCAGGTCGTCGCAACCGAACCGTGGCCGGCGGAGGCGAAGCGCTACGTGCCGATGCTGAAGCCGGTGTTCGTCTCCGAGAGCGTGCCGCCGGAGCTCGTGTGGCTGGCCGAGGTCGAATCGCGGTTCAACCCCGAGGCGCGCAGCCCGGGCGGCGCGGCCGGGATGTTCCAGCTCATGCCGCCGACGGCGCAGCGCATGGGCCTGGCGATGCGGCCGACCGACCAGCGTTACCAGGCCGAGAAGAGCGCCCGCGCCTCGGCCAGGTACCTGCGCACGCTGCACGGCGAGTTCAAAGACTGGCCGCTGGCGCTCGCCGCCTACAACGCCGGGGACGGACGGGTCCGCCGTTTGCTGGCCAAGTCGAAGGTCAAGAGCTTCGACCACATCGCGTCCGGCCTGTCGGCGGAGACGCAGATGTACGTGCCGAAGATCGAGGCGTTGATCCAGCGCCGCGAGGGCAAGGCGCTGGCGAAGCTGTGACGGGGCGGACGCGGACGGCTCACTTGTCGTCGTCGTCGTCCGCGTCCTTCGTCACCGCCCACTCGGGATAAGGGATCGCGCTGCCCTTCATCGTGTGCCACAGGATGCGGTTGAGCACGTCCTCCGGCGCCTTGTCGACCTCGCGGAAGTTCAGCTTCGCGGAGACCTCGGCGTCGCGCCGGAGCACCGGATCGTTGATCGCCTGCGGCGCCGGGTTCATCTGGTCGAGCGGGATCTGGTTCGGGACGGCGGTGAAGGGCGTGAAGTCGGGCCGGTCGGTGAAGCACTCGGACATCGGCGTCGCGCTGGCGTCGAACTGGTTCATCGGCGGCAGCCCGAGGATCTGCTCCATCGTGCGGATGAGGCTGGTGGTGTTGTACTGCGTTGAAACCACCGCGCCGCGCTTGGCGTAGGGGCTGATGCAGTAGGCCGTCGTGCGGTAGCCGCTCACGTGGTCCCAGCCGGCCTGCGGATCATCCTCGATGCCGAAGATGGCGGTCTCCGGCCAGAACCGGCTCTTCGAGATCGCCTCGACGATGCGGCCGAAGGCGAGGTCGTTGTCGGCGACGCAGGAGGCGGGCGTGGGCGATCCCTTGCTGGTGCCGCTGGTGTGGTCGTTCGGCAGGCAGATCAGGATGAGCGACGGCCACTCGCCTTTTTCCTCGGCGGCCTTGAGCTCGCGGATGAAGAAATCGGCGCGGTACTGGTCGGGCACCTCCATGCCCCAGCCGACGTAGTTGGTGGGCATGTGCGGCTTGAGCGAGGCGACCATGGGGTAGCTCGAGAAGAGCACGTCGTCGGTCTCGCCCTTCCACTGGCGGAAGCAGTCCATGAACTTCGGCGAGCCCTTGCGCTTCGGGTCGCGCCACTTCACCGCGGGCGCGGCGAACTCGCCGTAGTCGCGCAGCGTCTTGCCGTGCTTGATCGCGTTGTCCCAGAGGAACCCGCCGGGCGAATAGGCGAGCGCGTCGTCCTCGTCCTCTCCCATGCCGTCGGGATAGCTGCGGGGGAAGCCGGCGAAGGACTTCTCCATGTAATCGGTGGCGAAGGCCGTGGTGCTCCACTGGTGGCCGTCGGCGCTGAGGATCCCGGAGCAGTAGGTGTTGTCGAGCAGGACGAACTCGCGGACGAGCTTGTGCTGGTTGGGCGTCACGTGGTCGCCGAAGATGCACAAGGCCGGATCGCCGTTGCCTTCCTTGATGTCGCCGAGGACCTGGTCGTACGTCCGGTTCTCCTTGATCACGTACACGACGTGCTTGATGGGGCTCGGTTCGCCGATGCGCTCGGGCACGGGGCGCGCGGGCTGGCCGGGACGCTGCGGCAGCTTGCTGGCGACGATGGCCTCGCGGCGCAGGTTGCGCATGACCGTCTCCGAGAGTTTCGGCAGGTCGCGCTTTTTCGGCAGCGGCACGAGCGAGACCGAGCCGTTGTACTGGTGCGAGTTGAAGCCGCTCTTGCCGTCGTTGTCCTTTTTCGGGACCACGGCGTGGCCCTTGATGTTCGCGACGGCGAGCACCCCGCGGACGGCGTCGAAGGCCAGCGCGCCCGGGAACCAGCCCACAGGGATCAAGCCGGTCAGCTTGGATTCGCGGTCGCCCGGGTCGAAGCCGATGACGGCGACGGCGTTCTGGGTGCCGTTGGCGACATAGAGCGTCTTGCCCTTCTTGTCGAAGGCGAGCGCGTTGGGCGACGCGCCGAAGATATCGCTGGGCTTGGCCTTCACCCAGACGGTCTCGACCACCTTGTCGGTGCGGGTGTCGATCACGCTCAGGTTGTCGGAGCCGGCGTTCGCGCAGACCAGATATCGGCGGTCGGGCGAGAGAGCGAGCGCGCTGGCGTGCAGGCCGGTGAGGATCTCGGCGGTGCCTTTGCCGGCCTTGAGATCGATGACGCTGACGGAACCTTCGCTGGCGATGTGGCGGACGGGGTCCACGCGCACCACGGTCCCGCGGCCGGCCGGTCCGGTGAGGTCGCCGGCGCCGGGGCGACGTCCGCCCCAGTTCGAGACGTACGCCTTGTCGCCCACCAGCACGACGTCGTAAGGGGCGACGCCGACGTCGAAACGACGGATGACTCTGCCCGTGGCGGCCTCGATCTCGAGCAACATGTTCGAGAGGTTGCCGCAGACGTAGAGCTTCGCGCCGTCGGCCGAGAGCGCCAGACCGGCGGGGATCTCGTCCTTGCGGCGAGGTGCGTCGGCATGGGGCAACGGCAGCGAATGCGACGGCGACACGGTGCCGTCGGCGGCGACCGCGAAGACCTTCACCGAGCCGTTGACGTTGCTGAGGAAGATACGGCGTCCGTCCGCCGAGAAGACGAGACCGGTGAAGCTGACCAGGCCGTCCTTGTCCGGCTTGAGGATGTTCGGCGAGACGACGTCCGGCCGCGGCTCGTTCACCTTCTCATCCGGGAACGGCACGCGCTGGAGGACCGTGCCGCCGACCGGATCCAACACGAGCAACTCGGCCGTCTTGCCGGAGACGACGAGCCGGCGTCCGTCGGGCGAGAGCGCGAGCACCTGCGGGCGCAATCCAGGCAGGTCGACCTGGCGGCCGAGCGGCGTGACGACCTGGTTCACCGGCAACACGATGCGGTTCGTCCCGGAGCGCCCGACGCGTTCGGAGGTGGTGCCGGGCGCGAGCGGAGCCGAGGAAGCGGCCTGCAGCGCGAGACCGGAGGCGAGCAGGACGGAGGTGAGCGAAAACGTGGACGTTGGCTTCATACGGGCGTGCCGAGAATCGGGACGGATGCACCTCGCAGCAAGGCCGCTCGCGTCACGATCCCGCGAACTGTCGCATGCGGCCGGCAAGCGGCGCGATGCCCCGGACCGGGGGGGGCGTCCGGGCCGCGCGGAGATTTCGGTTCCACCGGTCGACAGGCCCGCATCATCGTTTCCGCGATGAAACGGGTCTGCGTCTTCTGCGGTTCCAGCCTGGGCAGCGATCCGGCGTTCGCCGCGGCGGCACGGAGCTTGGGAACCCTGCTGGCCCGGGAAGGGTTCGGGCTCGTCTACGGCGGCGCGCGCGTCGGTCTGATGGGCGTGGTCGCCGACGCGGCGCTGGCCGGCGGCGGCGAGGTCATCGGCGTCCTACCCCACGCGCTGAAGGAGCGCGAACTCGAGCACAAGGGCCTGACGCGGCTCCACGTCGTCGGTTCGATGCACGAGCGGAAGGCGCTGATGGCGGACCTATCCGACGCCTTCGTGGCGTTGCCCGGCGGCTTCGGCACGCTCGACGAGTTCTGCGAGGTGCTCACCTGGGCGCAACTGGGCATCCACGAGAAGCCGTGCGGGCTGGTGAACATCGGCGGCTACTTCGACGGCCTGCTGGCCCAGGTGGCGACCGCGGTGGCCGGCGGCCTCACGCGTCCGGAGCACCGGGACATGGTGCTCGTCGCGGCGGATCCCGAAAGCCTGCTCGCTCAACTGCGGACCTACCGGCCGGTCCACTTGTCCAAGTGGCTCGACACGGTGGCGCGGTGAAGCGGAAGGGCGTTCCCGGAGCGCTTCCAGGCCGGACCGATGACATCCGGCATCAATCGTAGGGCACCCGCTCCATCAACCAGACACGGTCGGGATCCTGCGGCGGCGTCGGCACGGCGAGCGTCGGGTTGGCCTCGGGGTTCGGCCGCTGCGTCCGCGTGTCGTCGGCGTTGAACTCGGTCTCGTTCTGCCGGGCGACGGTCGGACCGGTCCAGGTGCGCGCTTCGGCGTGGCCGTCGGCGGACGCGAACGTGGCGCTGCGCCCGTGCCGGCTCGCGGGCAGATGCCAGAACCAGGCGAACTCGTCCGGCCCGCGGATGCCGAAGGCGCCGTTGTCGATGCTCACCGCGTTCTCCTCGGCCCACACGAAGACCCGCGACGGGGCCCGGACGCCGGAGAGCTTTCCGACCAGCGACGCAGCGATGGGCGGCGCGCCTTTGATCGAGTTGGTGAGCGAGTTGCAGTTGAGCCAGGCCGAGACCGAGTAGCTGCGGTTGTGCGGCACGCGCCGACCGTCGGCCGCGGTGACGAACGCCTTGCTCGCCGGACAACGCCACACCCCGTCGGCCGGCGCGTAGGTGTGGAGCGCGTTGCCCGACAGGTTCGACGCGTAGAACGGCGTCCAGGTCTGCACGTTGCCCTGCACCCAGGCGTCCGGACCCGCGAGGCCGGGTTGTCCCGCGGGCGTGGAGTTGTCGGGCAACCGGTCGTCGTGGTCGCCGGCGTATTGGAGATAGGCGATCGCCAGCTGGCGCGTGTTGCCGAGGCACACGGTCTTCTGCGCCTGCGCCTTGGCCCGACCGAGCGCGGGCAACAGCATGCCGGCGAGGACCGCGATGATGGCGATGACCACCAGCAGCTCGATGAGCGTGAAGGCCCGGCGAACGGGCGCGGCGGACCGGACCTTCACGGCGTCATCCCTTTCGCGGCGGGGAACCATCTCGCCCGCAACCGCGCCTGCTCGGATTCGAAGGCGGCCCGCTCCGGCGGCGTGAGCAACCGGCCGATCTCGTCCCGCATGGAATCCAGCACGGCCGCGGCGTTGGTCGTGGTCGTCAGCTCGGAGGCGCGACGCTGGAGCAATCGGCCGATGGCACCGGCCTCCTCGCATTCCATCGGATGCCACGCCTTGAGCTGGCGGAGCGTCGCCTCCGCCCAGAGCGACGAACGCTGCTCCGCTGAAGGTCCGTTCCCGAGGTACCGCGGCCCGAGCCACATCCCTCCGGCGAGCAGCAGCGCGAGCAGCGGAAGGCCGACCTTGGGCGACGAGGCCCAGGCGGCCACGACGGTCCAGAGCGACGGCTTCCCGAGCGACGCGCCGGCCATCGCCTTCGCGGCGACGGCAGCGGTCCAATCCGCGGGAGGAACGGGCTCCGCACGCGCGGCGACCGGCCGCGCGGCGCGGGCGAGCTGCTCCCAAGATGGCTTCCGTACGCTCATGGTCGGGGTCCTTCCTGCAACTGCTCCATCTGCTTCCGCAGCTTGCGCCGCGCCCGGAAGGCCCGGACACGGATGCCCGTGATGCTCCAGCCCGTCAACTCGCGGACCTCCGCCGCGGTGCGCTGCTCCAGGTCGAGCATCGTCACCACCAGCCGGTCGTCCGGCGACAACGTCGCGAGCAACCGCTCCGCCAGCTCGCGCGCGGCGATGCCTTCGGTCGCGTCCGGCGCCGCCGTCTCGTGGGCGATGGATTCGAGCACCGCCGCCTCCTGCTCCCCGAGGTCGGTCCAACGCACCTCGCGCGAACGTTGCTCGCCCCGCTGGTGGTCGCGGCAGGTGTTCAGCGCGACCCGCGCGACCCAATGCTCGAACGGCACCACGCCTGCGTATTGGTCCAACCGCGCGAACACCTTCATGAAGATCTCCTGGCGCAGGTCGTCCGCCGAGAGCCGCCACGGCAGATGGGCGCCGACGATCTTGCCGACGAGCGGCGCGAGCGCGTCCACGAGGTCGCGCGCCGCGGCGTTGTCGCCCGCGCGCACGCGCTCCAAGCACGCCGTCATGTCCGTTCCCTCTTCTGGCATCGGCCGCCGTCCGGCCAGGTCACCTTCTCCACGGGACCGATGACGCCGGAGGCGCGGCGAGCATTACCGGAAAACTCCCGCCGCCCAAAGCCGGGAGAATCCTCGCGCGCCGTGTAATGCCGCGCAGCGCCTCGGCGTCATCGGGCGTGACCGGGCGAAGACCGTCCGCGCCGGATCACTCCCCACCGATACCATGAAACACACCCGATCCCTCCTCGCCGCGGCCACCGCGGCTCTCGCTCTCGACACCCAGGCCGCGCTCTTCTCCGGCATCGGCACCGGCAGCTCCGACACCGGGCTGAGCACGCCGGTCAACGACTTCAAGACCGCCATCGGCGGCGCCAACAACGGAGCGAACAACACACTCGGCACCACGCTCGCCACCGGGCGCCGCGAGATCAACTGGGACGCCGCCGCGCTCCCGGTCTCCATGCCCGCCGATTTCTTCAACACCACCTCGCGGCGCGGCGCCGTGTTCGGCACCGACGGCAGCGGCTTCCAAGTCAGCGAGAACAGCGCGTCCAGCGTCACGCGGAAGTTCGGCAACGTGGACGCCGGATACGTCGCCGAGTTCAGCCTGTTCAGCCCGCAGCGCCTCTTCGCCGCGGTCGGCTCGGTCAACCTCGAGGCCACGTTCTTCCAACCGAACACCACCTCCCAGGCCGCGACCATCACCGCGTTCGGCGCTATCTTCGCGGACGTGGACCTCGCCAACACGACCAAGCTCGAGCTGATCGGCGCCGGCGGGGTCGTGCTGGCGAGCGGGTTCGCGCCGGTGAACAACCAGGGGCTCTCCTTCCTCGGCCTCACCCTCGATCCAGGACAGGTCGCGACGAGCGTCCGCATCACCTCGGGCAACCTCGCTCTCGGCCCCGGCAACATCGACGACCCGACCCACGACGTCGTGGCGATGGACGACTTCTTCTACAGCGAGCCCCAGGCCCTCACCGCCGTGCCCGAACCGCAGGAATGGGCCGCCCTGGCCGGCGGCGCCTGCTTGTTGCTCGGTGTGGCCCGGAAACTCCGCCGCGATACCCAGGCGTGATCCGCGGTCCACGGGAACCGGCCCGCGACACGGCGGCTGGTTCCCGATGTCCACCCTGCGTCCGGACAACGGGCATGGCGGCGGCAGCAAAGCCCGGCCGCGAGAGCGGGTCGCAGGATCCTCCCTCCCGGGAGCGCGGGGTCAACCACCAGTCAACACCTCGATGAGGTAGCGCAGCTCGGCGTCGAGATCGTCCCCTGCGGGCAGCGTCTGCGCGACCTCGGTCCGGACCAGTTCGCGGAACCGTCGGCGCAGCCGATGGATCGCCACCTTCACCGCGCCTTCGCTCATCCCGAGAGCGGCGGCGACGGTCGCCTGCGAGAGCGCCGCCGCGTCGCCGACGAGCCACGGCTTGAGCGCCGTGAAATGCGCGGCGCGGCCCGTCGCGGCGAACTCGGCTTCCAGCGCGCCGAGCGAGCGCGCCATGACGGCCAAGGCCCATTCGCGATCGAACGCACGATCCGGCACGTCCGAGGTCGGATCCGCGACCTGCAACCCCGGGGCCGTGCCGTGGCCGGTGTCGTGGTCGAGGGATTCCGGCACCATGCCGCCACCGCGCTTGGCCGCGTTCTCCCGGTCGCGTAGGTCGCCGAGGAAATGCTTCACCGCGCCGAGCAGGAACGAGCGGAAACGTCCGCGCTCCGGCGCCGCTCCGGCCACGCCGCCGCGGGCGAGCAGCCGGGCGAAGAACTCCTGTGTCAGCTCGCGCGCCGCGTCCTCGTCGCGCCCTTCGCGACGGAGGAAACGGAACACCGGCGTCCAGTACGCCGCGCACAGCTCGCCCAGCGCCGCCCGCGCCTCCGGCGTCCCGCCCCGGGCCGCGAGCACGAGAGTCCAACGCGTCGGACCGAAGGCGCCCGATGCGGCGGCGGAGAGGGCGGGAGTGTTCACGGCGTGAGTTTCACTTCGATGGGCAGGCCGCGGGAAGTCGCGCCAGCGTCTTGGACTGCGGCAGTCCTCTGCCGCTTTGGGCCGGAGCGCTAGCAGTCGCGGAGGGCCGAAGAAGATAAAGCCATCGGAATCGGCGTCTTTGCGCCGCTTGCGCCCCTTCGTAGCCAAACCTGATCTCCGAAAGCGGCAGAGGACTGCCGCAGTCCAAAACCTCGCGGACTCCCCGCGGGGCTGGATCGACCGCACCGACCTCGGGGTAGAGGGGCATGACGGAGTCGGCCGCCATCGGTCAGAAGATGATGGTCCGCGCCGGGACTTCGACGCGGTCCCCGTCCCGCAGATCCAGATCCAGGTCGCGTCGGTTCTCGCGGATCACCTTCC
Organism: Verrucomicrobiota bacterium; assembly: GCA_947454005.1. Lineage (GTDB taxonomy): Bacteria > Verrucomicrobiota > Verrucomicrobiia > Limisphaerales > UBA9464 > CAIVQB01. Next base: position 6,946 of record CANGMH010000005.1, on the reverse strand, counting down.
GGACATCCACCACCACGGTGGTGCCGTCGGTCCGCTGAACCTTCACCTTGCGGAGATCGGCGTACTCGCTGGTCTTGCCCAAGGACAAGATTGCTTCGGCCAGTTTGGTCGGTCGGCCGGCTGATAGCTCGATCTGGCCGCTCATTTCACCGAAGAACTGCACTCGTCCCGCAGCCCCGCTGGCGACGCCCGGCGCCGAGGCGCGCCTCCGCGCCTCGACGAGCTCGATCTCGGCGATGCGGTTGGTCGCCTCCGCGCCACGCAGGTCGAGCGCGGTCGCCTTGCCGACCTCTTGCATCTTTCGGGTGGTCTCCAAGGCGAGGCGGGAATACTTGGCGAGAGCCTCGGCGACGGCGACGGCGTCGCCGCGGGCTTCGGCGACCTCGAGGTCGCGGCCCACGGCCGCGACATCCAACGGCGAGAGGGCTCCGACATCCATCCGCGACTTCGCTTCCGCGTACCGTTGCCGGGCGAGCTGGATCTGGATGTCCTGCTTCTGCCGCAACGCGAGCGCTTCGGCTGGATCTGCGAAGACCTGCGTCTGCCCGCCGGAAGTCACATATCCGACGACGTTGGTGGCGATCTTGCCCGCAGCTTCGGACGGGCTCGGCGGGATCGGCACACCCTGCCTCCGCAGCAATGCTTCCGCTTCGGCGGGATCCGCGACGACCTGCGTCTGACCGCCGGAAGTCACGTATCCGACGACGTTGGTGGCGATATTTCCCGCGTCCGCGGACGGGCTCGGGAACTTCGACACCGCCTGCGGTTCGACGTCCACGCTCACGCCCCAGGTCGGCGCGGTCGACGAGGACCGGCTATCCTCCGGCAAGAACAGCCAACGCCGCAGCCGCTCGCCCGTGCCCGGCTGCATGACTCCGAGGGAAGAAGCAGGGCGCAACGAGATCTCAGGGGGCAGGACCAAGCGCATGCTGCCGATCGGGCGGGTGTCGTCGCCCACGACGGGTTCGGACAGCTCCCACACACCCGACTGCAACGTCGACCTCAGATGCCACGTCACCGACACCAGCTCGGGTCCGCCGAAGCCGGGCTGCATCACGAGACCGCCGACAGCGACCGGGACGCCGTTGCTCCAGAACGTGGCGCGCAACGCCGTCGCATGGCCGGCGGGCGGCAGCACCTCGACCCGCGCCTGCAACGTCCCTTCGGGGACTGGCGCCGACGGCGAAGGCATTCCGAGGACGCCCGGAGAGGAGATCTCGAAGGCGGTCCCGCCGACGGACGGCATCGAGGTGCCGGACCGGCGTCCGTGTCCCACGACGACCATCAGCGAGATCAGGTTGAGGACCGTCAGCCCGACGATCAGGCAGCGTTTGCGGAGATGGGCCTTGCGGGTCTGCGGGCGCAATCCGTAGGCGGTCCGCACGTCGGTGCGGGTCAGGATCCACAAGGCCGCCGCGAACACGGCGCACTGGACGACCGCGAGCAAGAACGCGGTGCCGGCGCTATCGGGGATGCCCGGGATGCCGAACTTCCAGCCGGTGGGCAAGTTGCCGGTCCTCGCCATGAGATCGACGTGGAGATTGCCGGCGAGCGAGAGGAGCAGGGCGAATCCGGCCGTGCCGACCGCGACCTGCCGCCACGCCGCCGAACGCGACAGCAGCGCGATGCCCGTGAACAACAGCAGCGAGCCCGAGTGCAATTGGAAGGAGGACGAACCCGCGGTCGCCACGGACGGAAAGAGCCCCACCACGCCGAGGGCCAAGAAGAACCAGCCGACGCGCTGCAACCCCGCGGGCAGGGCCGTCGGCGTCGGTGCCGGCGCGGCGTCCTGCGCGGCTTGCCGGTGCCGGCGGAACCAGAAGAACGCCACGCTGAGCAGCACCGGCAACAAAGCAAAGCCGACCACCAGCCCGATGCCGGCCCAAAGCACCCCCAAGGCCAATGCGACCTGGCCGCCGATGAGAAGCGCCACGACCACCAGCGCGCCGCCGGCCGCATGCCGCAGGAAGCGGTCCGCGCTACCGGTGACCGCAGGCCCCAGACCGGACGGGACGAGGAAATGGTCCCTTCGTCGCCAGACGAGCCATCCGGCCGTCGCCACGGCGACCGCGATGGCCAGGTTCACCGGGGCCGGCAGCCCGGCGTTGAGCACGCGCACGATCCCGCGCACCAGCGCGATCAGCAGCCAGACCAGCGCGGCGCCCGCGCCGATCAGCACGAGCGGCCGCATCTCGCCGCTGAAGCGGGCCGAGAAACCGGCCACCGAGTGCGGCGGCGTCTCCGCGGCACGAGCGGGCCTGTCCTTGCCGCCCAGGCCTTCCACCTCCGTCTTCACCTCGCCGGCGCTCTGCTGGCGCAGCTCGCGCTCCTTGGCGAGGGCTCGCATCACGATCTCGTCCACGCGCGTGTCGAGCGGCGTCTTCGCCGACGGCGCGGCGAAGCGGCCCAACGGCAGCTCCCCGGTGAGCAGCTCGTAGAAGACCACGCCGAGCGAATAGATGTCGGCGCGGTGGTCGACGTCCGACGGCTTCTCGATCTGCTCCGGCGCCATGTAGTGCGGCGTGCCGAGGCGCGCGCCGCTCTGAGTCAAGGTGAGGTCGGTGCGCGGATCGCCGGGTTCGCCGACCAGCTTGGCGATGCCGAAATCGGCGATCTTCACCCGGCCCTGCGCATCGAGCAGGATGTTCTCGGGCTTGATGTCGCGGTGCAGCACGCCCTGGTCGTGCGCGTATTGGAGCGCGGCGCAGATGTCGGGCACGACCGCCAACGCCTGGTCGGGCGTGAAGCGTCCGGCCCGCATCGCCTGCCGCAGGTTCACGCCGTCCACGAACTCCATCAGCAGGTAGCAGAACCCGCCGGATTCGCCGAAGTCGTAGACCGACACGATCTGCGGATGCGACAGCCGGGCCAGGAAGCGCGCCTCGCGGTGGAAGCGTTCCGCGAACGCCGGGTCGGCGCTGAGCGACGTCGGCAGCAGCTTGAGCGCGACGATGCGGTCCAGCTTCGGTTGGCGGACCTTGTACACGACGCCCATGCCGCCGAGGCCGACCAGCCCGAGGATCTCGAACTGCGGGAACGCCGCCGCGACGGCCTCGATGGGCGGCGCCGCGAGACCGGTCCGGGACCGGATGCCGGGATCCGTCGGGGACGCGGCGCCCGCGAGCACGCAACGCGGACAGAGCCCCTGCGGCGCATCGGACGGGATGGTCCCGTCGCACTTGGGGCAGCGGACCGCGGCTGGATCAGTGTTCATACACGCGCTTCCTGAGGAGGACGGGACGCGAGGTTACAGAGGACCCTGCCCGGTCGGCAGTCTTGTTTCCGGCGCCGGGTGCCCGTCGCTCGGGACGACGACCGCTCACGGTCCGACCACGGGGCCGGGGACGACGAACAGCACCCGGTGGGCCGGTTGCACGCGGCCGGTCCTCCACCGTTCGATCGCCATCAACGCCAGGACGTACCACCGGCGGTCCTCGACGTAGCACGTCAGCTGGACCGCGCTTGCCACCGCGTTCGTCGGAAGGGACAGCACGCCCGTCGCATCCCCGGACGCGGGCAACGGCACGAACAGACCCAGCCGGTTCGGGTAGGCATCCATGTAGGTCAGGCCCAGCATCGGGACCGGGTTGGCGTTGTGGATGCGCAGCACGGCGCAGCGTTCGCCGTCGCCGTTGGTCGAATAGCCCGCAGCCGCGATGCGGATCCCTTCCGGGACCGGGACGGGGGCGCTCCTGCCGCCGGAGACCCACGCTGCGAACACCGTCAACGCCGCGGCCGCCGCGAGGGCGATCCAGACGACGGGAGCGACCGCGCCCGTGTCCGGCGATTTCTTCGGATCCTCCACGACAAGATGCATGAGGCGCATCGGGACCGACGTTACGACGAGGACGGCTCCGTGTCGCCGCCCCATCGCGCGGAAAAACGATGATCCCGTGTCCGACGACAGGTTTCGCTTCACTTCATCGCCGCGGCTTGGAAGCCTCCTCCCCGGCATCTCGCGTTGCCAAACCCAAACAAATGCGTTCCCTACCTGTATTGTTGACGTGTGCCCTCGTGGCATTTTCTCCGGCTATTTCCGCCCATGACGCCGGTGGCGGCCATCCCAAGGACACGGCGGTCACCGCCGTCCCGCTCCCGTTCGTCGTGGAGAAGACCGGGCCCGTCCGCGCGCCGAAAGCGGCCAAACTGGAACCCGGCACCAAGGTCTCCGGCCAAGGATTCTGGAAGTTCATCGCCGCGCCCGATCTCGTCCCGGTCCCGCCGGCCGCCGTCCCGTTCGTGAAGGGCGCGCACGGCACCGTGATCTTCGACGCCAAGAACGACGCCGTGTACTGGGGCCTGAAGGACGTCGGCTTCGTCGGCTTCAGCAACAAGCTCAGCCGGTCGTGGATCGTCGAGGGCGATCCCGCGCTGAAGAAGGGCAACCTGCACGGCGCCGACATCTTCCCCCGCAAGGGCAGGCCCGCGCTGGTCGCGGCCGCCGACAACGACGACGGCCAGATCCACCTGACCGACACCACGTTCCAGCACAGCGAGAACCTCGGCATGCCGCCGTTCGCGCAATACGCCGACAAGAAGGGCTACGCACCGACGGATGTGGCCATCCAGGACGAAGGCCACCTGTGGATCACCGACGGCTACGGCAAGGCGTTCTTCATGGGCGCCGAGACATCGCCGCTGCGGTACTCCGCGAAGATCCATGGCGGCAAAGCCATGTCGCAGACGCCGCACGGGATCTCCTTTGATCCGCGCACCGGGTCGCTGCTAATCTCGGCCCGCCCCGAAGGCCGCATCATGGATTGGGACATGAAGCACGAGCGCTTCCAGGCGATCGACGGCCTGCCGCCCGGCAGCACGATCTGCAACATGGACATCTGGGGCGACCACGCCCTCGCGCCGTGCCTCAACGACACCGACAAGACCAAGGCCGGCCCGATCTTCATCGTGAACCTCAAGAAACACGCCGTCGTCGCCACGATCCGTCCTCGCGACGACCTCGGCTACGCCGATGTGCAGAGCGTCCACGGCGCCTGCTGGTACGTCTCCGGCACCGGCAGCAAGCGCGAGGTGTACATCGTCTTCACCGCGTGGAACCCCGGCGGCATCGGCGCGCTCAAGCTCGTCAACGTCGCGGATTGAGCGGCCGGCTCCGGCCGTGTCGCCGACCTTGCCATCGGTCCTCGTCCGCTTCTTGATCCCGGCCACCGAGAACGGATGACGGACGAGACCGATCGCAAGATGAACACCAGGACCATCGACCGCCGCGGCTTCATCGCCGGGACCTTCGCCGCGGCGCTCGCCGCAGGATGCCGGACCGCCGCCACGCGGCCGGCGCTCCGCGTCCTCACCTACAACCTCCACCACAGCGAAGGACTCGACGGGAAGGTCGACCTGGAGCGGATCGCGCGGATCATCCGCGGTTCCGGTGCCGACCTGGTGGCGCTGCAGGAGCTCGACCGCCGCGCGCGCCGCACCGGGAGCGTGGACCAACCGGCCGAGTACATCCGTCTGACCGGGCTCCACGGCGAGTTCGGTGCGGCGATGGATTTCCAGGGCGGAGAATACGGGCAGATGCTGCTCAGCCGATGGCCCCTCTCGGGCTTCGCGACCCACCATCTACCGAACCCGTCGAAGCGCGAGCCGCGCATCGCCGTCTCGGCCATGGTACGTCCTCCCGGCATGCCCGGGATCCGCTTCGTCGGCACGCATCTCGACGCCACCCGCGACGACGGCGACCGGCGGCTCCAATCCGCCGAGCTGCACCAGCTCTTCACCGACGCGACGCCGACGATCCTCGCCGGCGACATGAACGACCTGCCCGGGAGCCCGGTGGTGCGCGGGTTCTCGGAGGGCTGGTCCGATGCCGCCGCGGAGGACCCGCAGCCGACCGATCCGGCCGACGCGCCCAAGGTGCGGATCGACTACGTGTTCGCCCGACCGGCCGCGCGCTGGCGCGTCGTCACCATCCGCGTCCTCGACGAACGCGTCGCTTCCGACCACCGCCCCGTGCTCGCCGAGCTCGAGTGGGACGCCGCCTGATCCGCGCCGCTCACTCCGCGGCCGGATGGTGCTCGATCCGCACGATCTGGGTGTCCTTGTTCCCGGTCCACGCGGTGCCGTTCTCCAGCACGTACAGGCAGCCGTCGGCCCCGAGCTCGATGTCCATCGGCCTGACGAAGGTCATCTTCGGGCAGAAGCGTTCCATGCGCAGCGACCCGTCGGCGTTCTTGGCGATGCGGTCGTCTTCGTCGAGATGGACGGCCATGATCCAGTTCCGCGACCACTCGTAGATGAACAGCGTGCGGTCGTACTCGCGCGGCAGCTTCGTCGGCGACCGCAGCTTCTCGTCGAAGTGGTACACCGGGCCGGCGCAGGCGGTGCGGCCGCCGTCCTTCACCGCGGGGAACTTGGTCGACGGCCCGTACGGATACCAGATGAAGGCCGGCTGGGCCGGCGGGAGCTCGCGCGGACCGGTGTTGTAGCGCGATCCGTTCACCGGATGCAGCGGGTCCCATGCCTCGCCGCTGACGCCGGTGGCGAAATCGTGGCGGTGGTAGGGCTTGTTGTCCGCGATGACCAAGGGCCAGCCGAAGTTGCCGGCGACGCGCGCCTGGTTGATCTCGTCGAAGCCCGCCGGTCCGCGCTTCTCGTTCGGTCCGCCCGCGTCCGGCCCGACCTCGCCCCAATAGAGGTAGCCGTTGCGTTGGTCGACGGAGATGCGCCACGGGTTGCGGTTGCCCATCACGTAGATCTCGGGCCGCGTCTTCGGAGTGCCCGGCGGGAAGAGGTTGCCCTTGGGGATGGTCGCGGTGCCGTCGGGTTCCGGATGGATCCGCAGGATCTTCCCGCGGAGATCGTTCGCGTTCGCGGCCGATTTCAGGGCGTCCCATGGACCGCGACCGTCGCGTTCGTCCACCGGCGTGTAGCCGTCCGATGCGCCCGGATGCGTGTTGTCGCCGGTCCCGGCGTACAGGTTGCCCTGGGC
>CANGMH010000004.1 GCA_947454005.1 Verrucomicrobiota bacterium | reverse complement strand
GGTGCATGATCCGGCGGCCTTCGTTCTCCATCTTCATCTCCTCCTTCGTGTAGCCGGTCGCGAGGAACGAATCGACCTGCGGCAGCACGTTGAAGGCGATCTGGTGCGGATAGACCTCCTTGGTCACCGGCCGGCCGGCGGCGAAATCCCGCACCTGGCGGTCCAGCTCCTCGACGGCCTTGGCGCCGGTGCCGGAGACGGCCTGGTAGCTCGACGCGAAGACGCGCTTCACGCCGAACGCCTGGTGCAGCGGGTACAGCGCCATCAAGGTGATCGCGGTGGTGCAGTTCGGGTTCGCGATGATGCCCTTGTGCCGCTTCACATCGGCGCCGTTGATCTCCGGCACCACGAGCGGCACGTCGGGATCCATGCGGAACGCGCTCGAGTTGTCCACCACGACGCAGCCCGCCGCCGCGGCGACGGGACCGAACTCCTTCGAGATCGAGCCGCCGGCGCTGAACAAGGCGATGTCGATCCCGCGGAACGAATCCGGGGTCAGCTCGGCGACGACGTGGTCGACGCCCTTGAACTTCATCGTCTTGCCCGCGGAACGGGCGGAGGCGAGCAGCGTGAGCTTCCCGACCGGGAAACCGCGCTTCTCGAGCGTTTCGATCATCTCGACGCCGACGGCACCTGTGGCGCCGACGACGGCCACGTGCGGAGTACGATTCATAAAGGACGCGGAGACTAGGAACCGCACCCCGACTGTCGAGGCGAAGTTTTCGGCCCGACAAGGACCCGGGCGCGCCGGCCCGATCCCGTGGATGGCAATCTGCTACGCGGCCGGCTAGGATCCGACCGAACCGCCATGGACCTCCGCCTCATCTCCTCGTGCCTCTTCGCCGCGCTGTTCCTCTCCGGATCCGGCGCGCGCGCCGAGGAGGTCCTCGGTCCCGCCGGCGATTGGCGCCTGCTCCCGGCGCGCTCCGGGCCGCCGTCGGATTGGCGCTCGCCGGGCTTCGACGATTCCACGTGGAGCGCCGGACCGGCTCCGTTCTTCTACGGTCTGCCTCTCGCGGGCACCGAGCTCAAGGATATGCGCGGCGGCTATCCGGGCGTGTACCTGCGTCGGACGTTCGTGGCTGGCGCGGTCGCCGATATCGGCAAGCTCACGCTGCGCGCGCTGGCGGACGACGGTTTCGTGGCCTGGATCAACGGCCGCGAGGTCGCGCGCCACAACATGCCCGACGGCGAGCCCGGCCACGCCACCCTCGCGATCAGCCCGCTCGACGAACCGCCGACCGCCGAGGATTTCCCGGTTGCGCGCCCTTGGGACGTCATGGTCGACGGGACCAACGTGCTGGCGGTGCTGGCGTCCAACGCGTCGCTGGCCGGCAGCGACGACTTCGCCTTCGCCGCGACGCTCGTCGCCGAGCGCGACCTCGAACCGCCGGTGGTCGTGTCCCGCTTGCCGGTGGCCCGGGCGACGGTCGACGCCATCGACACCGCCGAGGTCGTCTTCAGCGAACCCGTCGCAGGGATCGATGCCGCGGACCTCTTGGTCAACGGCGTCCCGGCCACCTCGATGGACACCGTGGCGCCGGACCACTTCTTGTTCCGGTTCACGCAACCGGCGCCGGGTCCGGTGACCTTCACCTGGCGGGACGGCCACGGTATCACCGACGACACGGGCCGGGCCAACGCCTTCGCCGGGGACGCGTGGCGCATCACGCTCGACCCGAAGTCCTCGCGCACGGCGGTGACCCTCTCCGAGTTCATGGCCGACGACGACCGGACGCTGGTCGACGAGGACAACGACAGCTCGGATTGGATCGAGGTCCACAACGGCGGCGTCTCGACCGTGAAGCTGCTCGGATGGTCCCTCACCGACGACGCGGCGGTGCCCGGGAAATGGCGGTTCCCCGACATCGCGCTGGCGCCGGCCACGCGCTTGGTCGTCTTCGCCTCGCAGAAGGACAAGACGAACATCACCGGCAGGCTGCACACCAACTTCAAGCTCTCCGCCAAAGGAGGCTATCTCGCCCTCGTGGCGCCGGACGGACAAGTCGTCTCCGACTTCGGTCCCAGCTATCCGCCGCAGACGCGCGATGTGAGCTACGGTCGGGTGCAGGGCGCTGCGGACCGCACCGGCTACTTCACCACGCCGACGCCGGGCGCGCCGAACAGCGTCTCCGGCCAAGGCTTCGCGTCCACCGTCGCTTTCTCGCGGGCGGGCGGGCCGTACACCACGTCGGCGACGGTGCGGCTCTCCGCGGAGGGCGCCGGGACATCGGTCCGCTACACGCTCGACGGCACGATGCCGAACGCTTCGTCGCCGTTGTACGAGGGACCGCTCCATCTGGAGACCACGGTGCAGGTCCGCGCCCGGGCCTTCGCGCCGGGACTGCTGCCCGGTCCGCCCCGCAGCGAGACCTATCTGAGGCTGAGCGAGAGCCCGTTCCAGACGCCGACGTTCACCTCGGCGCTGCCGGTCCTGGTGATCTCCACCTTCGGCAAGCAGATCTCGCAGTCCGTCAACACGCCGGTGACCTTCGAGCTCTTCGAGCCGGTGGACGGTCTCACCTCGCTGGCTCGCGCGCCCACGTTCGCCACGCGCGGCGGCGCGAAGGTGCGCGGGTCGAGCACCGCGGGGATCACCAAGGCGAGCTGGGCGGTCGAATGGTGGGACGAGTTCGACCAGGACGTGGAGAAGGGCGTGCTCGGCATGCCGGCGGAATCCGAGTGGGTGCTCTACGCGCCGAACAACTTCGACCTCGTGCAGATCCACAACCCCTTCATGTACGAGCTGAGCCGCCGGATCGGCCGCTACGCGCCGCGGACGCGCTTCGTCGAGGTGTACCTGAACCGCGGCGGCACCCTCACCGCGGCGCAATGGTTCGGCACTTACGTGCTCGAGGAGAAGATCGGCATCGGCAAGCATCGCGTCGACATCGACAAGCTCCAGCCCGAGGACCGGGCCGCCCCGGAGGTCACCGGCGGATACCTGCTGAAGGTGGACCGCCTCGATCCCGGCGACAGCGGTTTCAACACCGGTGGCGACACGCTCGGCTACGTCGACCCCAAGGAGCCGGTGATCGAGACGGCCCAGCGCGATCCGCAGGAGCAATACATCCGGAACCATTTCCTCGCCTTCAACCGCGCGCTCACCGGAGCGAACTGGCGGAGCCCGCAGACCGGTTACGCCGCGTACATCGACACCGGTTCGTGGGTCGACCACCACCTGCTCAACGTCCTCTCCGCCAACCCGGATTGCCTCCGGCTCAGCACCTATCTGCACAAACCGCGCGGCGGCAAGATCACCTTCGGGCCGATCTGGGATTTCGACCGGACGCTCGGATCCACCGACGGACGCGACGCGAATCCCCGCGCCTGGGGCGGCGGCGGATCGGATTACTTCTTCACCTATTCGTGGTGGGGACGCCTCTTCCAGGACCCCGACTTCTACCAGCTCTATCTCGACCGCTACCAGGAGCTGCGCGACGGCGGACCGTTCTCGACCGCCAACCTGCACGCGCTCGTGGACCGGTTCGCCGACGAAGTCCGGCCCGCCGAGGTCCGCGAAGGGAAACGTTGGCCGGAGAACCGTCCCCGCGGCGGGACCTACCAAGCCGAGGTCGTCCGGATGAAGAGCTGGCTCTCGAACCGGGTGGACTTCATCGACCGACAACTGGCCCAGCCGCCGGGGATCATCCCTGCGGGCGGCGTGGTCGCGGCAGGTTCGACCGTCACGCTCACCGGACCCGCCGGCGCGCTGATCTACTACACGCTCGACGGCAGCGATCCACGCCGCGCGGGTCTCACCAACGTCCCGAGCGCGTCCGCCAGGTTCTACTCCGGCCCGGTCACGATCGGCGCCGACACGAGGCTGATGGTCCGGTCCTTCGACGCGACCAAGCGCCAGTCCGCGAGCGGCGGGCCGCGCATGAGTTCGCCATGGTCGCGGGCCGTCTCCACCAGTTTCACGCTCCGGCCTCCGCCCATCGTGGTGAGCGAGCTGATGTACCATCCTGCCCCGCCTCCCGCCGGCAGCCCATATCCCTCGGGAAGCTTCGAGTTCATCGAGCTGGAGAACATCTCCGACCGCGTCGTCGACCTCGTCGGGAGCCGGTTCGTCCGCGGCGTGCAGTTCGTCTTCGCGGCGGGCGGCGCCATCACCCAGGTCGCGCCCGGCGGACATGTGCTGCTGGTGCGGGATCCCGCGGCGTTCGCCAGCCGTTATCCCGGCGTCACCGGGGTCGCGGGCACCTACGACGGGGACCTCGCCGGCGACGGAGAACGCCTCACGATGCTCGGCCCGGTCGGTGAGACATGGGTGGACCTCACCTATCATCCCTCGCGCGATCCGTTGGCGGACGGGGCCGGATTCTCGCTCGTCGCGTCGTCCGGGACATCGGGCGCGCCGTTGCGTCTCAGCGCGGCCCCGGGCGGATCCCCCGGCCTCGCCGACCCCGCGCCCGCGGTCGTGCCCACGGTCCGCATAGACGAAATCCTCGCCAACCCGCGCGCCGGCGACAGCGATTTCGTCGAGCTCTCGGATCCTTCCGCGGCGCCCGCGGACATCGGCGGCGGGTGGTTGAGCGACGACCTCCGCCAGCCCAAGCGCTGGCGCGTGCCCCCGGGCACGAAGATCCCGGCGGGCGGCGCCATCGCGCTGCGCAAGGAACAACTCGGCGCGACGTTCGCGTTGCCCCGCACCGGCGGCGCGATCTGGATCTTCTCGGCGAGCGCGGAAGGAGACCTCACCGGCTGGCACCACGGCACGGAGTTCGGCGCCTCGGAGAACGGCGTGAGCTTCGGCCGCGAGGTGCTCGGGCCGGACGACGAACGCTTCCTCGCCGGCGTCTCGGCGACGCCCGGACGCCCGAACTCCGCGCCGCTCGTCGGTCCGCTGGTGTTCGACGAGATCCATTTCCGGCCGCCGCCGACCGCAATAGGTGCGGACGACACCACCGGCGAGTTCATCGACCTCCGGAACACCGGACCGGTCCCGTTGTCACTCGGCGATCCGGCGCGCCCACAGGAAACCTGGCGCGTGCGCGGCGGGATCGATCTGGATCTCCCGGCGAAGACCGTGGTGCCGCCCGACGGCCACGTGGTGCTGGTCGCGTTCGATCCGCGCGACGACGTCGCGGCGCTCGGTCGCTTCCGCGCCCGTTACGGGCTCCCGGCGGATGCCGTCGTGGTCGGTCCATGGCACGGCGTGCTCAAGGATGACGGCGAGAGCATCCGCCTGCTCAAGCCCGGCGTGCCCGACCTCGGGACCACGCCGTACGTCCTCGTGGAAGAGGTCGGCTACTCCGCCCAGCCGCCGTGGCCGGCCGGCACTTCCGGGATCGGACGTTCTCTGGCACGCAGCGCGCGAGACCGGCTCGGCGCCCTGCCCGGATCATGGACCAGCGCGTGGCCGACACCGGGTTCCGACGACTCCGATTTCGACGGACTGCCCGATGCCTGGGAATCCGCCAACGGCCTCGACCCGCTGCGCGCGACCGGGAACGACGGCGGCGATGCCGACCCGGACGGCGACGGCCTGAGCAACCGGCAGGAGTTCCTTAACCGCACCGACCCTCGCGACCCGGGCGAGGCTCTGCGGATCGGGGTCCAGCTCGGCGACCTGGACGGGCCGCGGACGCGCTTCGCCGCGCCGGCCGGCAGCACTTTCGTGCTCCAGTCCAGCACGACGTTGGCCGACGGCTGGCAGACCGTGCAGACGATCACCGTCGGGCCCGAAGGGTTCGTCGACGTCGCGTTGCCCGTCGTGGGCGAAGGCTACTACCGCGTCGTGCCGGCGCCCTGAACGGCGCGCACGACGGCGTCGACCACGCGGTCCGTCGCGATCCCCGCCATGCAACGGTGGTCGATCGGGCACTCGCGCAAGAAGCACGGCGAACACGGTGCCCTGGTCCTCAAAAGCCGGTGCCGCGGATCGCCAGGAAGGCCGGGGCCGGTGAGCCCGGGCGACGTGCTGCCGAACGGCACGACCACCGGCGTCCCCACCGCAGCGGCGACGTGCATCGGACCGGTGTCGTTGGTGAGCACGACGCGGCAGGCGGCGAGCGCGGCGCACAGCTCGCGGAGAGAAGTCCGACCGGCGAGGACCCGGACCGGCACCCGTCGTCCCGAGCCCGGCACCCGGAGCGCGGCCGCGATCTCTTCGGCCAGCGGCGCGTCCGCCTTGCCGCCGAAGATCGCGAAACCGCAGCCGAGGCGCTGGTGCAGCCCGCGCGCGGCCTCGATGAAACGTTCCTTCGGCCAGCGTTTCGCCGGGCCGTATTCGGCGCCCGCGTTGAGACCGATCCACGTCGTTCCCGGTTCCAGACCGGAGCGCTCCCGCTCCGCGGCCTGCTCCGCCGGCGTCACCTGGAGATGCGGCGCGACCGGGGCGACATCGCCACCGAGATGGCCCACGAGGCGGAGATAGTGGTGGATCTGGTGCGAGGAATCGGGAGGGACCGGGAAAGGTCCGTCAAGGCCGGCGACGAGCCGCGCGATCTCGGGGGCGCAGCGCTTCCGCATCGCGACCACCCCGGGCGCGGGCGGGACGGCGTCGGTCAACATCCAGTCGCGCCACGGCCACACGCCGCCGACGCGGCGAGGGACGCGCGCGAGCCATGCCTCCAGCCCCGACCGGGGCGAGTTGGGCAACAAGAGCGCGAGCCCGGCCCGTTCGGCGCGCAGTCGCCGCGCGACGGACCACACGCTCTCTTTGGCGGCGAAGGCCAGCACGCGGTCGACCGACGGATGTCCGGGCCAGAGCCCGGCGAGCTTCTCGTGCGTGAGCAGGACGATCTCGGAACCGGGAAACCGTTCGCGCAGGCGTCGCAGCGCCGGCGTCGTCATCACCGCGTCGCCGAGCCAGTTCACGCCGCGGACGACGATGCGGCGAGGGACGTCCTCCGTTGGATGCGGTCGCGTCGTCGGCACGGTCATCCCTCCTCGTCGGAACGGGCCGGGGCCTCGGCACCGGGGCGTTGCCAGCGGCTCGCGGGTTTCCATCGGCGGTGGACCCAGAACCAGTTGGCGGGATCCCGCCGGACGCCGGCCTCGAGGGCCGCGTTGATGTCGCGCATCAACGCCTCGACGGTCCTGGGCGAGCCGGCGGCATCGCGGACCGGGATCACCGGACCGGCCTCGATGCGCCAGCGGGCGAGTCCGATGCGGTAGCAGACGGCGGTGAAGATCGGGGCATCGTAGCGCAGCGCGAAGACGGCGCAGGCCGGGTTGCACGAGCAATCCTGGCCGAGGAAAGGCAACCAGAGGCCGCGGTCGCCGCCGTGCTGGTCGCACAGCAGGGCGAGCACGGTCTTGCCCGCGTTCATCGCCTTGCGGATCTGGTCGGCCTCGGTCCTCCGCTCGAAGAAGCGCGTGCCGCTCCGTTCGCGCAGACCGAGGAAGATCCGGTTCAGCGCCGGTTGGCGCAAAGCGCGGTAGGTGGTCGCGATGGTCCAGCCGGGCAGCTGTTCCTTCGACCGGGCGTAGAGCTCGAAGTTGCCGAAGTGTCCGACGGCGGCGACCACGCTCGGGCTGTCGGCCGGGACGGCCTCGTGCAGCCCGGTCCATTCGAGCCGTCCGGCGATGGCGGCGGACGACATCGACGCGGTCTTGATGGCGCACAGGTAGTTCTCGCCGAGGCGGCGGAAGTTCTCCTTCGCGATGGCGTGCCGTTCTCCGGCGGGCTTCTCGGCGCCGAACACGAGATCGAGGTTGGCCAGCGCGACCTTCCGGTGCCGGGCGTCGAGGACGAAGGCGATCGCGCCGCCCGCCCTCCCGATCCGCGCGACGAGGTCCAGCGGCAGGGCCTGGACCAGCGCGATGAACGCGCGGGCGAGGAGAACGAGGATCGCGTTCACTTGAAGCAGATGCGGCGGACGGCCTCGTCGAAGCCGCCGGCGCCGGCGGTGATCTTGATCTCGACGCGCATGAACCAGATGGGCACGTCGCGCCGGTCGAGCTTAGGGAAGCGGACGGCGTCCTTCTGCGTGGTCACCACCATGTCGGCGCGGCGTTTCTTGGCGCGGTTGATGGCGTCGAGCACCTCTTGCTGGCTGAAGCGGTGGTGGTCGGCGAAGCGCCGCGCGAGCACGACCTCGGCGCCGAGCTCCACGAGCTTCTGCTCGAAGCTCTCCGGCTGCGCGATGCCGCTGAAGCTGGCGACGCGCTTGCCCCGGAGCAGGTCGAGCCCGGCCCGCTCGCCGGTGAAGACATCCTCGAAATAGAGCGGATGGTGGACGCACTCCACGATCTCGGCGCGCGGGTTGAGCCGCGCGAGCCGGACGCGGAGGTCGTCGGTCCGGCGGCCGCGCTCGGGCGTGCCGCGGTCGACCTTGGTGAGGAAGACGACGCTGGCGCGGGAGAGGTGCGAGGGCGGTTCGCGGAGCGTGCCGCGCGGAAGCAGGTGCTCGTTGCCGAACGGCTGCTGGGCATCCACCAGCACGACGTCGGTGCGGCGTCCGCGGAGCTTCCAGTACTGGAAGCCGTCGTCGAGCAGCAGCGTGTCGCAGCCGAAGCGCTCGACCGCGTATCGGCCGGCCTTCACGCGGTCCTTGTCCACGAGGACGACGACGTCGCGGAGGTTCGACGCGAGCATATAGGGCTCGTCCCCGGCGGTCTCGGAATCGAGCAACAGCGAGCTGCCGTCGCTCACGACGCGGGGCGGCGTGGTGTCCTCGCGGAGCAGGACCTTGTCGAGCAGGCGCTCGCGGAGCGGTTTGGGACGGGAGCGGTATCCGCGGGAGAGGATGGCGACCTTGCGCCCGGCGTCCTGCAGCGCGCGGGCGAACTTCTCCACGACGGGCGTCTTGCCGGTGCCGCCGACGGTGAGGTTGCCGATGGCGATGACCTGCACGCCGAGCGTGGAATCGCGGAGGATGCGCGCGTTGTAGAGCACGCGCCGGAGCTTCACCGCGACGCCGAACACGCGGCTGAGCATGAGCAGCACGAAGCGCACGGCCGCGGCCTTCTTGCCGGGCCGTTGCTGGAAGATGACATCGAGCAGCCACGTCTCGGCCTGCTCGGAGAATTCTCGCCACGACTCGCGCACGGTCCGGCCACCTTGCCAAGCGCCGCCTCCCGGGCGGAAGACGGAACTGCGGCGGATCCGGGCGACGCCGGGGCCCGCGGACGACTCACCAGCGGACCACGCGGACCGCCGTCCCCGCCGCCAAGGTCGTGCGGGGCGGCACGTCGACCAGCCCGTCGGCCGCCGCCAGCGATCCGAGCAGGTGCGACGCCTGCGCCCCGCTGGCGCGGACCGTCCCGTCCGCATCGGTCGCGACGCGGACGAAATGCCGGCGTCCATCGGGGTTCGAGAGCGGTCCTGCCAACGTGCCGAGGGTCGACGGAGGACCGGGGTCGGCGATGCCTTGCAGCCGGCGCAACGCCGGCAGCACGAGCAGCACCGCGGTGACGAAGGACGACACCGGGTTGCCCGGCAGCCCGAAAAGGGACCTGTCCTGATGGCGACCGAAGAAGAACGGCTTACCGGGCTTGAGCGCCAATCTCCAGAACTCGAGCTCGCCGCCGAGCGCGGCGAATTCCGCCTTCACGAGGTCGTGCTCGCCCACCGACGCGCCGCCCACGGTGACCACCACGTCCGCCTCCGCGAAGGCCCCGGCCAAAGCCTTCCGGAGCGCCTCCGCGTCGTCCGGCACGCACCGCGCCGCCACCGGGACACCGCCGGCGCGGCGGACCAGCGCGGCGAGCATGGCGGTGTTGCTCTCGTGGATCTCGCCCGGTCCGAGCGGTTCGCCG
Organism: Verrucomicrobiota bacterium; assembly: GCA_947454005.1. Classification (GTDB taxonomy): domain Bacteria; phylum Verrucomicrobiota; class Verrucomicrobiia; order Limisphaerales; family UBA9464; genus CAIVQB01. The sequence continues at coordinate 30,678 of CANGMH010000004.1, read as the reverse complement.
GGAGGGCGGAGCTCGGAACCGTTCGCAAGGACGACGACACGCGGCGCGCGATGGACCGCCACCTCGGCGAACCCCGCCGCGCCGAGCAGGGCGATCTGCTGCGGCCCGAGCACCGTGCCGGCGGCGACGATCCGCGCGCCTCGCCGCACGTCCTCGCCCCGGAACCGCACGTCCTCCCACGGCTTCACGCCTTCGCGGACGACCACGCGCGCGGGGTCGGCAGGGTCGACGTCGACGTCCTCCTGCATCACCACGGCATCGGTGCCCGCGGGCATGGGCGCGCCGGTGAAGACGCGGACGCATCCACCCGGGCCGACGCTTCCCGCGAATCCGCCGCCCGCGGCCGCCCGCCCGACCAACCGGAGCGTCGCGGGGACGGTCGCGGTGTCCGCGGCGCGCACGGCGTAGCCGTCCATCGCCGAGTTGTCGAAAGGCGGCAGGTCCCGGGGACAGGAGACGTCGGCCGCGACGACGCGGCCATCGGCGGCGGCGACGGGCACGGGCTCGGCGGAGAGGGCGGCGAGGGCGGAAAACAGGCGCTCGCGGGCGGTCTCGAGGGCGAGCATCACGGATCCTTCAGTCGACGTGCTTGTCCGTCTTGTCGAAGGCGGCACGGAACCGGAGCTTCCAGAGCGCGGCGACGCCGGCCGCGAGCAACGCGAAAAGCACGCTGAGCTGGAGCTGGCGGTCGATCCCCACCGCGGTCAGCAGCACCGCGAACGTCCCGGTCGCGAAGGCCACGCCGTAGAGCAGCCAGGACGCCTGCCTATGGCTGAGACCGAGCGAGAGCAGACGGTGGTGCACATGGCTCTTGTCCGCATGGAAGACCGATACTCCGCGGCGCCACCGCTTGAACATCACGCGCAAGGTGTCGAAGAGCGGCAACCCGAAGAGGATCAGCGGCACCGAGATCAGCGGGCTGGCCGCGTGCCCGTTGTCCCGGAAAAGCGAGATGATGCCGACGCAGGAGAGCACGACCCCGATCGTCAGGCTGCCCGAATCACCGAGGAAGATCCGCGCCGGGGAATGGTTGTGCGGCAGGAACCCGAGGCAGGCCCCGGCCAGCGCCACGGTCATCAGCGCCACGACGACGTTGCCGGTGAGGGCGTTGATGACGGCCAACGCGATCGCCATGCAGACGGTGACGCCGGAGACGAGGCCGTCGATGCCGTCGAGCAGGTTGATGGCGTTGGTGACTCCGACGATCCAGAGCAGCGTGACCGGAAGGCCGAGCCAGCCGACCTGGACAAGGCCGCCGAACGGGTTCAGGAAGGCCTCGATCCGGTACCCCCCGAACCAGAGGCCGACGGCGATCGCGGACTGGGCCAGGAACTTCTTCGTCGCATCGGCGCCTTTGATGTCGTCGTAGACCCCCAACGCGAACATCGCCGTCGCCCCGAGGACGAGCGTGAAGAAAAGCTTCTCGTAGTTCTTGAACTCCTGGGCGATCGGGTTGTGGAGCAGATACAGGCCGGCCCACGGCAAAAGGAAGCCGAGGTACACCGCGACGCCTCCCATGCGGGGCATCGGACGCGAGTGGACCTTGCGCTTGTCGGGCAGGTCCATGGCTCCGCACCTCCGGGCCAGCCAAGCGGCGAACGGCGTGAGCCAGAACGCCCCGAAGGCCGACACGGTCAGCATGACGAGATAGGTCTTGTAGCTCATTCGAGCCGGGTTGGTCCCCGGAGGCGGGCGAAGAGCGAGCGATAGCGTTCAACCATCACCGCGGAGGCGAACTCCTCGCGGGCACGCCGCCGTCCTGCTTCACCCAACCGAAGACGCAGGGATTCCTCGCCGAGAAGCCGCCGGAGCGCAAGCGCCAGCGCAGCGCTTTCACCGGGCGGCACGGTCAGGCCGGTCACGCCGTCCGCGCAGACCCAGGGCACGCCCGACCGCAGCGTGCAGGCGACCACCGGTTTCCCGCACGCCATCGCCTCGACCTGCACGAGGCCGAACGCCTCGTTGGGCGTCACCGACGGGAAGACGAAGATGTCGCACGCATGGAAGAAGCACGGCAGATCCGCATCGGCCACGTCGCCGTGGAAGACGACGCGGTCCGCCACCCCGGCCGCCGCGGCCGTCCCGCGCAGCGCCGCCTCCAGCGGACCGGTGCCCACGAGCCAGAGTTCCGCGCCTGGCAGCTCCGCCAGCGCCTCGATGGCATGCCGCTGGCCCTTGTAACCGACGAGCCGGCCGACGTTGAGCAGGATCGCCCGCCCGCCCGCCCTCGCACGGAGGGCGGCAACCTTGGCCGGGTCGAACGCGCCAGGCGCGAAGCGCGCGAGGTCCAGACCGAAGGGGATGACCGCCACCTTGTCGCGGAACGCCGGGAGCCACGGCGAGAACTCGAGATGGTTCGGTGTCGCCACCACGATCCGGTCCGCGCGACGCAGCAGCGCGGTCTGGAGCGGCTTGTACAGGCCCATCAACGCGCGCTGCCGGACGATGTCGCTGTGCCAGCTCACCACCACCGGCGTGCCCTTCGGCGTCCGCAGGCACGCGAGGTCGGCCAACGGGTTCGGGAAATGGGCGTGGACGATGTCCGCCGGGAACCGCCGCGGGGCCGAGATGTAGGACGGGCAGAGCGAGGTGCCCATCGCCATGCCGTGGCTCGCCAAGCGATGGACGCGCACGCCGCCGGGCGTCTCGTCCACGGTGCGGGCCGAGGTGTTCGCGACGACGCAATCCACCTCGTCGCCCGCCGCGACGAAGCCTTCGCACCAGAGCTTCAGCAACGTCTCGATCCCTCCGCGCTCGGGCGGGTAGAATTTTCCGAGCTCCAGGATCTTCATGCCTGGCCCTCCGGCCAACCGCGCACCGCGGACGCCGCGTGGGCGCGCTCGATGGCGTCGCACGGCCGGTCCCACCGGAACTCCGCCCGCGCGTATCCCAGGCAACGATCCCTCGTCGGCAACGCGAGCCGTCCCGAGAGGACGTCCCGCAACGCCGTCGCCAGCGATGCCACGTCGCCCGGCTCGAAGAGCAGGCCGTCCCCGAGCGGCCGCACCAGCTCCGGGTTCGCGCCCGCCCGCGACGCGAGGACGGGCGTGCCGCACGCCAGCGATTCCGCGGTCGCCAACCCGAAGCCTTCCAGGTCGAGCGACGGCATGATCACGCAATCCGCCGCGCCGTAGAGCCGGGGAAGCTCCTCCTCCGCGACGAAGCCGAGCAGTTCGGCGCGCCCGCGCAGGCCGGCGACGTCGATGCGGCGTTGCAGCTCGTCGCGCTGCGCGCCTTTGCCGGCGATCCACAACCGCGCCCGCGGCGACGAAGCCGAGACCTGCGCGAAGGCGTCCACGAGCTGCCCGAGCCCCATGCGCGGATCCAGACGCCGCACCGCCAAGAAGAGGAGATCGCCTTCGCCCAGGCCCCGCTCGCGCCGGATCGCGGCCCGGTCGGCCGGCGGATGGAAGCGACGGAAATCCGCGCCGCCTCCGATCACCTCGGTCACCGGGTCCAGTCCCGGATGCCACTCGGGCAGCTTCGACCGCGAGTAGGCGCTCGCGACGAACACCTTGCGCGCGGTCGCCACAGATCGCCGCTCGATCCGCGCCATCGCCGCGCACACCAGCCCGTCCAGCATCCGCCTCGGCCAAGGGCGCGCGACCGCCTGCCGTGCGAACCGGTGCTCCAGGCCCCAAGGCCCTTGCAGCACCATCACGAACGGCAGCCGGCGCAACGCGGGCGAAAGATACGCCTGGTGCGAGAACAGCAGCGTCGGCTCGGCGGAGGTCGAGAGAAGCCCCCGCACGACATCGCGGGCGGCGCGGTTCGCGGCGCGGAAGTTCGAGAGGAATCCGCCGCCGACCTTCGGCACGCGGTGCAGGACGACCCCGCGCCGGGTCTCCTGCGGCGGGAAGCGGTTGCCCGGGTTCGGATACACCGCGTGGACCTCGTGGCCGCGCGCCGCCAACAGCTCGGCCACCTCGGTCGCATAGCGGTACCCGCCGCCATCGATGTCCGGCGTGTAGCCGAGGGTGAGGAAGATGAAGCGCATCGCGTGCGGAGCAGTGCTAGCAAGCGGTCCCGGCCGGCGGCAACACGGCTCCGACCATGCGCGAGAGATCGGCGTGTACGCGCTCCAACGTGAAGCGATGCTCGACCGTCCGCCGCCCGGCCGCGGCCAACGACGCGCGAAGCTCCGGGGCGTCCATCAGCGCCGTCAACCGGCGGAGGTAATCACCGACGTTGCCCGGCGCGGCGAGCAGTCCGTCGACGCCGTCGGTCAGGATCTCCGGCACGCCGCCGGCACGCGCGCCGACCACGGGCACGCCCACCGCCATGGCCTCGATGACCACGCGGCCGAACGGTTCCGGCTTGGTCGAGCAGTGCAGCAGCACGTCGAGCTGCGACAACGTCGCCGCGATATCCGCCTGGAAAGCGACGAAATGGACCCGCCCCTCGAGCCCGTGGTGGCGCACGGCATCGTGGAGCGACGCCTCGAACGGCCCGTCCTCGTTGAACGCGCGACCGATGACGGCGAACCGGCCGGGCCGGCCTTGGCGCGCCCATTCGGCGGCGATGCGGATGAACAGGTCCTGCCCTTTCCACGGCGTCACCCGGCCGACGAGCCCGAACAACGGCTCCGTCGGACCCAGCCGGAGCTGGTCGCGGAGCAGCGTCGAGCTCGACCGGCGGTAGCGGTCGAGCGGGATGCCGTTGTGGACGGTCGTGATCCGGTCCTCCGGGATGCCTTCCGAGACGAGGGCGGCCCTGCCGAAACCGGAGACGGGCGCAAGCCGGGTCGCGAGCTGCCTGGCCTTCGCCGCGAACATCCGCCGCACCGGCCACGAGAAGAAATCCGCCGACACGATGTCGTTGACCCACCAGATGCTCGGCCGGCCCGCGGCCACGGCCCCGGCGACGAAGTGGTCCTTGTTGGTGCACGACAGCAGGACATCGGGCCGGACCGCGGCCGCGATCTCCCGGAGGCGGCCGGTCGCGTTCTGGAGCTCCCGCCAGCCGCGGAACTTGGCCATCGGGCTGAAGCCGCGCCCGACCACGCGCAGCTCGTTCAACGCCGGCGCGAAACCGAACGGGTGGCGCGGCACGCCGAGCTTGGCGAGCGCCGCTTCCAGAGGACTGCCGGGCGCGCAGGCGACATGGACGTCCCATCCCTCCCGTGCCGCCGGCAGGGCGAGGAGCTCCAGCAAGTTGACCTCGGCCCCGCCCAGCACCTTGCTGACGTGGTCCACGAATAGGATGCGAGGGCGTTCCCGGCTCATCGGCGGGCGGACGGTAGCGAAGGCCGGCGGCAAAAGGCAAAAGGCGTCGCGAAAACCCGCGAAGATCCCGGGACCCTCGGCGGCCCGGGCTTTCGTGCCCGGCGGTTTGCCCCTAGGGTGCGGCCGTGGCCGGCAAGTTCTACGTCGAGGGCGAGGCGCGGGCGGCGAGGGTCGTGGACCTGTTCGCCGCGGTCGCGCCGCGCTACGACCTCATCAACGACCTCCAGAGCTTCGGCCTGCACCGGTTGTGGAAGCGGCGCCTCGTCCGGCTCGCCGCCGTCCGCCCCGGTGAACACGCGCTCGACGTCTGCTGCGGCACCGGCGACGTGACCTTCGCGCTCGCCCGGGCGGGCGCCGAGGCCACCGGATTCGATTTCAGCGCCCCGATGCTCGATGTCGCCCGACGTCGTGCCGCGGCGCTCCCGGGTTCCTTCCGTGCCGCTCCGCGCTTCCTCCAGGGCGACGCGCTGAGCTTGCCGTTCGCGGACTCGAGCTTCGACGTCGTGACCATCAGCTACGGGTTGAGGAACCTCGCGGACATCGACCGGGGTCTGCGCGAGCTGACGCGCGTGCTCCGCCCGGGCGGCCGTCTGCTGGTGCTCGATTTCGGCAAACCCGGGCACATCGCGTGGCGACGGCTCTACTTCGCCTATCTGCGCTGGTGCGTGCCGGTGTTCGGCCGCCTCTTCTGCGGCGACGCGGACACCCACGGCTACATCCTCGATTCGTTGCGGAAGTATCCCGCCCAGCGCGGCGTGGACGCTAAGCTGCGCGGGCTCGGCTACGAAGGGACCTCGGTGTCCGACCTGCTCGGAGGGGTGATGGGCATCAACTTCGGTCGCCGTCCGTCGGCGGGCTAGCGCGCGAGGATCCAGGCGACCGCGCCGGGCAGGTCGTCCACCACCACGGCACCAGCGAGCTTCGCGGCGTCCTTCCGCTCGGTCTCCGCGCCGTACCCGGTCCGGACCAGCAGGCTCGCCGCGCAGCCTGCATTGCGGCCCGTGTCCACGTCGATGAGCTTGTCGCCGACCATGAAGCTGCGGGAGAGATCCACGCCGAACTCGTCGCGCGCGTCGAGGAGCGAACGAGGCGACGGCTTGCGGTTGGGGCTCGGCTGCTCGGGCGCCTCCGGCGAGAAGTAGATCTTCTCGAAGGCCACGCCGTCGGCCGCGAGCAGCGCGACCATGCGGTCGTTGACCGCGTGCATGTCGGCCTCGGTGTAGTAGCCGCGGCCGATGCCCGATTGGTTGGTGACCACGAAGAGCAGGAAACCCGCGTCCATCAGGCGGCGCAGCGCCGGGCCGACCCCGGGATAGAACTCCAGCTTCGCCGGATCGCTCAGGTAATGGCGGTCGATGTTGATGGTCCCGTCACGGTCGAGGAACACGGCCGGCCTCGGGTCTCTCACCGGGCACCTCCGAAGCTCGCGACGAGTTCCTCCGGGGTGACCGTCGCCGTGCCGACCTTGCCCACGACGACGCCGGCCGCGTGGTTCGAGAAGATCGCCGCCTCGACCGGAGAAGCGCCGGCAGCGATGGCGAGCGTGAAGGAGGCGATCACCGTGTCGCCCGCGCCCGAGACGTCGAAGACCTCCTGCGCGACCGTCGGGATGTGGTACGGCGCCGCGCCCCGCCGGCAGAGCAGCATCCCCAGCTCGCCCAAGGTGATGAGCAACAGCGCCGGCGAAAGGTCGGCGAGCAGACGTTCCGCGACCTTCATCAACTGGGCGTCGGCCATCGGGTCCGCGTTGCGCGTCGTGTCGCCGAAGCCCGCGAGCTCGAACGCTTCCTTGCGGTTCGGCGTGAGCAGCGAGAGGCCGCGCAGGTCGAGCTGGTGGACCGGCTTGGGGTCCAGGCTCAGCCACTTGCCTTGGGCGCGGCACCGTTCTTTGAGCGCGTCGAGCAGCGGCTGGGTGACGACGCCTTTGCCGTAATCGCCCACGCTCACCGCATCCGCTTGCGGCAACAGGGCGTCGATGCGACGCAGCAGCGCGCGGGTCGTCTCCGCGCCGAGCCCGCCGCGGGACTCGCGGTCCACGCGCACGACCTGCTGTTGGTGCGCGACGATCCGCGTCTTGGTGGCGGTGAGCCGGTCCGCCGAGGCGACCAAGCCGGAGGCCCCGACCCGCTGGGCCGTCAACAGCAGCTTGAGCCGGGCGGCGTCCGGGTCCCTGCCGACGACCCCGGACAACTCGGCGGCGGCGCCGAGGTCCGCCAGGTTGCGGGCCACGTTCGCGGCGCCGCCCGGCATGAAGCTCTCCCGTTCGAATTCGACGACGGGGACCGGGGCCTCGGGCGAGACCCGCGTCACCCGGCCCCAGACGAAGTGGTCGAGCATCACGTCGCCGACCACCAGGATGCGCGTCCCGGAGGCGCGGGCGAGAAGGGCGCGGAGTCGCTGCAGGGCGAGTGTGGCCATGTCCGAGGGACCGTAACCTCCGCGGACACGACGAGGCAAGCGGACCGCTCGACGTCCTCGCGGCGCGGTTGTATGTTCCGGGCTGGTCTCCGGCTCTTGGAGGTTTCTTAGCTTCTCCGCAGCCAGCGGGCAGGCAGATCCTCGGTCCCTTCGGACGGAAGCGCGGTGCCGAACACGATGCCCAACGACCTTCCAGCCCTGCGGCCCGATACGGCGGTCCTCGCCGGCAAGCCCGCCACGAAACCGAAGGTGAGCGTGGCGATGATCACCTACAACCACGTCCGCTACATCGTCCAGGCGGTCGAGAGCGTCCTGGCCCAGGAGACCGATTTCCCGTTCGAGATCGTGCTCGGCGACGATCTCTCCACCGACGGGACCCGTGAACTGGTCGTGGGCTTGGCGACGAAGCATCCCGGGCGCATCCGGCTGCTGCTCCACGAGAAGAACCTCGGTCATTGCGGCAAGTTCAACCTGGTCGCGACCATCCGTCGCTGCGAGGGCGAGTACGTGGCCCTGCTGGAGGGCGATGATTTCTGGAACGATCCCAAGAAGCTCCAGCGTCAGGTGGATTATCTGGATGCCCATCCGGAGTACTCCGGGTCCGCCCATGAGGTCTGGGAGCTGAGGACAAGCGGCGAGCGCTACCGATATCCCCGGGACTACCCGGGCGGGGTGCGGCTGGAACTGAGGGACATCCTCGCCCACGGCTTCCCGCTCACTTCGTCGATCATGTACCGGCGCACGGTGTTCGGTGATTTCCCGGATTGGTATTTCGAGATGCAGATGGGCGACTGGCCCCTTGCGGTGCTCTGCATGGCGGTCGCGCCGTTCGCCTATCTCCGCGGAGAACCCGCGAGCACCTATCGCCTTCACCACGCGAGTTATTGGAACTCCCAACCGCTCGTCAGGCGGACGCTCGAGGAGATCAAGGCCTACTCCGCGTTCCGCAGGTTCCTCGGAGAGAGGCACGCGGACCTCATCGACCGGGAGCTCAACCTCCGTGATTTCTACCTCTCCATCGGCCACGACGAGGAGGGTGACGGAACCAAGGCGCGCGCAGCATTCCGTCGGTTCCTCGCAGGATACCGCCGGCATCGCCCCACCGGGCCGAGACCGGTCCTCCGCCACGCGCTCAAGCTGGCGGCGCCCCAGGTCTTCAGCCTCGCCAAGCGCGTCCGGGACCGGTTCTCGAAGTGAGGCCCGACGCGCCGCGCCCGACCGGTGCGACGACGCCGGATCCACGCGCCGTCGCAACCAAGGTCGCTGCTCTTGCGGAACCGCGCGAGGAGACCGGCCATCACCTTCCGCACAGGGTCACGTCGGTCGCGGCCAAGGTCCTGGAGCGGCATGCCCGGCGGCCGGTCTCCAGCCCGGTCCGCTCCACCGTCTCGGTCGCACGCCGGGCCCGGTACCAGCACACGGTGTCCGGATGGTCCGGACAAACAAAAGGGGCAGCCCTGGTCTGGAAGCCAAACAAGGGACGCAGGACGACGGCCGGGACTTCGGGTCCACGGAACCCGTGCCGCACCGGTTGCGACGGAGCGACGTTCCGGTTATCCCCTGCCCGTGCCGCGCGAATCTCATGCCGCCAAAGCCGCACGGACCACCCGCATCATCGCCGGTCTCGAGGCCGCCTACCCCGACGCCCACTGCGAGCTGGACTTCAGCGACCCGCTCGAACTCCTGGTCGCGACCATCCTCTCGGCACAGTGCACCGATCGTCAGGTCAATCTCGTGACCGAAGCGTTGTTCAAACGCCACCGGACCGCCCGCGATTACGCCGATGCGCCCGCCGACGAGTTCGCCCAGGACATCCGCCGCATCGGACTGTTCCGCAACAAAGCGAAGAACATCCAGTCGGCCTGCCGGACGTTGCTCGAAAAGCACGACGGCGAGGTCCCGCGCACGATGGAGGAGCTGACCGCACTGGCCGGCGTCGGACGCAAGACGGCGAACGTCGTGCTCGGCACCGCGTTCGGCATCGAGGTCGGGATCGTCGTGGACACCCATGTCGCCCGCCTCTCCGGCCGTCTGGGGCTCACCTGCGAGACCGACCCGGTCAAGATCGAGTCCGCCCTGATGAAGTGGGTGCCCCAAGGCCGGTGGACCTCGTTCAGCCATCAGCTGATCTGGCACGGGCGCCGCCGATGCACGGCCCGGAAACCGGACTGCGCCGGTTGCGGGATCCGCCACCTGTGCCCTTCCGCCATCGCACCGACCGTTGCGTGAAATCCGGCAAGCACCGGAACTCGGGCCTCAGGATCCATCTGCGTCGGCTCTCGGCATCAACCGCACCCAACTAAGGATTGACCTTAAACCATCGGGCTGGTTTCCTACCGACACGATGGAAATCGTCGACATCTTGGAGCGCACAGCTTTGATCTCTTGGGATCAGGTCGTCCGATGGGCCGCTCTCATCGCGGCGGTGCTCATCGCCAAAGCGATGGCGGCCGCGTTGGTGACGACAAGGCTGATGCCGGTGCATCACGACAACGCGGCCATCGCGGCCCCCAGCCGGAACTGATCCGCCGGTCCCGCGCCCCCCGGGGGTCAACGGTTGGCGAGCTTGGCCCGGAGCGGTTTCCCGCGGAACAGCCCGTGCTTGAGCTTCAGCACCACCCCGCGGGCGTGCTCGCCGGTCACGTCGACCAAAGTGTGCTCCTCGTGGATCTCGATCCCGCCGACCACCGAGGCCGGCAACCCTGTATGGCCTTGGATGCAGGTGATGACCTCTTCCGGCGTGATCTTCTCGCGTTGGCCGACGCCCAACCACACGGGCATCATGGTCATCGCCACCGGACGCGGCTCCGGCAGCGGCTCCGGGGAGGGACGCATCGGTTCCCGCTCACGCTGACGATCAACCGGGGGACGCTGTTCCGGCATCGGACGCGGTGCCGGGCGGTCCGCACCCGGCCTGAAAGGCTCGGGCCGGTGGACCGGAGCCGGACGTTGGACGGCCGCCGGCCGGGTCTCGGAGAACGCCGGACGATCCCACGTGGAGGACCGCAACGCCGGCTTCGGCGGTGCGGAAATCGTTGCCGGCTCGGCGGAAGCCCTCTTGGCCGGGGCCTTCGCGACCCTGGGTTCCGGCGCGGTCACGGATGCGGCGGGGCTGTCGACCACCGGCAAGGCACCGATGGCGGAAGCGCTCTCGCCGTCCTGGAAACCGGATTCATCGAACGTCTTCGGGGCCGGGGCAACGACCTGACGCGGCGTCGCCGGAGCCTTGGGCGCGGCAGCAGCCGGAGGCCGCGCGATCGGCAGGACCGCCGGGCGAGGAGCAGCGGGCGCCGGCGCCAGGCCGGCCGGCAGAGCAGGCTTCGCCGACATCGACTTCGGCTCGCTCTTGGCAGGCTCCGGTTCGGCTCCACCGGTGAGCAGATGCAACGAAGCGCTGGCGATCGCCACGGAATCGAAACCTTCTTCGAGCAGCGTCTCGATGAAATGGTCCCGGCGCGGGAACTCCCCGCTCTGCAGCGTGGTGCGGACGCGCTGCAGGAGCTGGTTCTCCTTCGCGCGCTCGATCTCGCCCTCGCTCGGGATCTGGCCGCTGCGGAGCCGTTGACGGGTGAAGTTCTCGATCTGGCGGACGAGGAAGAACTCGCGTCCGCTAACGAAAGTGATCGCGAGGCCGCTGCGCCCGGCGCGGCCGGTGCGGCCGATGCGGTGGACGTAGTCCTCCACGTCGTAGGGCAGGTCGTAGTTGAAGACGACCTGGATGTCGTCCACGTCGATGCCGCGCGCCGCGACGTCGGTGGCGACGAGGAACTCGAGCCCGCCGGAGCGGAACTTCTTCATCACCCGGTCGCGCGCGGCCTGCGCCATGCCTCCGTGGAGGGCGTCCGCGCTGTAGCCGGCGGCGTGGAGATGCTCCGAGAGCTCGTCCACCATGCGCTGCGTGTTGCAGAAGATGATGCCGAGCGTGACGTCGTGCAGCTCGATGAGGCGCGTCAACGCCTCCAGTTTCCAACGGCGGTCCACCTCGTAGTAGACCTGCTCGACGGTCGGCACCGTGAGGGCCTTGGCCTCGATCTGCACACGGACGGCGTCGCGGGTGTAGTTGCGGATGAGGTGCTGGATCGGCGGCGGGACGGTGGCCGAGAACAGCACGGTCTGCCGCTCGACCGGCATCGCCTTGAGGATGAGCTCGATGTCGTCGCGGAAGCCCATGTCCAGCATCTCGTCGGCCTCGTCGAGGATGATGGTGTGGATCTGGTCGAGCCGCAGCGTGCCGCGCTGCATGTGGTCCATCACGCGGCCGGGCGTGCCGATGACGATGTTGGCGCCGGCCTTCAGGCCCGCGAACTGGCGCTCGTAGCTCTGGCCGCCGTACACCGGCAGCGCGCGGATCCCGGGCTTGAAGCACGCCAGTTTGTGGACCTCCTCGCTCACCTGCACGGCGAGCTCGCGCGTCGGGCACAGGATCAGCACCTGCACCGCGCGGTTCTTGATGTCCACCTTCTCGATGGCCGGGATGGCGAACGCGGCGGTCTTGCCGGAGCCGGTCTGCGATTGGCCGACCACATCGCGGCCGGACTGGATCACCGGGATGGCTTCCGCTTGGATGGGCGAGGCCTGCTCGAAGCCGAGGCGTTCGATCGCCTTCAGGATCTCCGGTGAAAGGCCGAGTTCAGAAAAAAGCTTGGGCGTCATGCGCGAGGGGGTGAGTTGTACCAGAAGCGCCCGCAAGGACGAGAAGTCTTTTCCGAACCCGCCGCGGCCTTGCCCGCGGAGCCCCGACAGGAAAGGATCCGAAGAAATCTCCCGTCGCCGCGGTCCGACCCGCGATCCCCCCGGGACCCGCCACCACATCACCATGCAGACACGCCAGACACGCCGCTCGTTCCTCCAGCGCTCCACCCTCGCGGCAAGCGCGCTCGCCTTCCCCTTCGTGTCGTCCTCCCGTGTGCTGGGCGCGAACGGCCGACTGGCCATCGCCGGCATCGGCGTCGGTGGCAAAGGCTGGACCGATGTCACCATGTGCGCGACCGAGGACATCGTCGCGCTGTGCGACGTGGACGACGCCCGCGCCGCCGAGGCCCGCAAGCGGTTCCCGGCCGCCAAGCGATTCCGCGATTTCCGGCGGATGTTCGACGCGATCGGCCGCGAGATCGACGCGGTGACGGTCTCCACGCCGGACCACATGCACTTCCTGCCCGCCATGAAGGCGATCGAGCTCGGCAAACACGTCTACTGCCAGAAACCCCTCACCCACACGATCGAGGAGGCCCGCCGGATCACCCAGGCGGCCGCCCGCAAAGGCGTCGCCACGCAGATGGGCAACCAAGGACGCTCCCATCCCGCCGTCCGCCGCGACGCCGAACTCGTCCGCGCCGGCGTCCTGGGCCGCGTCCACGAGGTCCATTGCTGGACCGACCGGCCCGGCCGTTGGTGGCCGCAGGGCGTCGACCGTCCGTCGGCGACACCCGCGATCCCGAAGGACCTGGATTGGGACCTGTGGCTCGGCGGCGCGCCCGGGCGGCCCTATTCGCCGTCGTATGTCCCGTTCAATTGGCGCGGCTTCTGGGACTTCGGCACCGGCGCCCTCGGTGACATGGGTTGCCACCTGCTCAACGTCCCGGACATGGCGCTCGAGATCCGCGAAGCGACCCGCGCCGAGGCATGGAGCGAAGGCTTGACCGAGGAATCGGGACCTCGCTCGTGCAAGGTCCGCTGGGATATCCCCGCTCGCGGATCACGTCCGGCCTTCACGCTGTGGTGGTACGACGGAGGCCAGCTGCCGCCGCAAGACCTGTTCCCCAAGGCCAAGTTCGACGGCAACGGCGTGCTCATCATCGGCGACCAAGACGTGATGCTCACGAACTACGAAGGCGGCGGGACGTTCCGGTCCGGTCGCACCGCGGCCGACTTCCGGCACATCCCCGAGACGATACCGCGCCACAAGAACGCCTGGGAACCCGGCCAGTACGCCGAGTGGATATCGGCCTGCAAGGGCGGGCCGAAGACGCTGTCCGGATTCGACCAAGCCGGACCGATGACCGAAGTCGTGCTGTTGGGAAATGTCGCCATCCGCGCGAGGCAGGTGATCGATTGGGACGCCAAGGCGATGCGGGTGACCAACTCCCCTGCCGCGGACCGGTTCGTCCGACGCAGCTACCGCAAAGGCTGGTCGGTCTGAACGATTTTTCCATTGCCTCCCGAGGTCCCGCCCTGCGTGACTTTCCTCATCCCATGAAAGCATCTCGTCGCCTGTTCCTCGCCGTCTTGAGCGCCGCCACGTTGGTCCTGTCCGGCTGCGCGACCTCGTCGTCCACCGGCACCGGCGCATCGTTCCGCGGTCCGGTCGGCCTCCAGCTCTATAGCCTCCGCGGCCATTTCACCAAGAACGTGCCGTCCACTTTGGACATCGTGAAAGGCTACGGGATCCACGAGGTGGAGCTCGCCGGCACCTACGGCCAGACGCCCGAGAAGTTCCGCCAAGAGCTCACCAGCCGCGGACTGGTCCCCGTCAGCGGGCACTTCCCGTACAAGCGCTTCCAGACCGACCCTGAAGGGATCGCCCAGGAGGCCAAGGCGCTCGGCCTCAAGTACGCCGGCTGCGCATGGATCGACCACAAGGGATCGTTCGACGCCCAGCAGGCCCGCGATGCCGCCGCCGTCTTCAACAAAGCCGGTGAGATCTTCTCCAAGTACGGCATCCGCTGCTTCTACCACTGCCACGGCTTCGAGTTCGAGCCGGGCGCCGCAGGGGCCGGCATCAAATCCATGGACATCCTGATGAAGGAGACCGACCCGCGCTGGATGACCTTCGAGATGGACATCCTCTGGATCACCTTCCCGGGCGAGGACGCCGCCGCTTGGTTGGCCAAGTATCCCGGCCGTTGGGAGCTGCTCCACCTGAAGGACCTCAAGAATGGTGTGGCGACCGGCTTCCACAACGGCGGCACCGATCCGAACAACGACGTCACGCTCGGCACCGGCCAGATGGATTGGCCGAAGATCCTCGCCGCCGCGAAGAAGAGCGGCGTGAAGCACTACTTCATCGAGGACGAATCGGCGGATTCCGTGAACCAGATCCCTCTGACGCTGAAGTATCTCGAAGGCGTCCGCTGGTGAACGGCTCCGGTCGCGATTCGGCGCTTGTCGCGCGCGCCGGGGTTCTTAGCCTCGCGCGCGCATGACGACCCAGGAAGCTCTCGACCTGTTCCGCTCCACCGGCGCCCTCTTGGAGGGACATTTCATCCTGCGCAGCGGCCTTCACAGCCGTCAGTTCTTCCAGTGCGCGCTGGCGCTGCAGCAGATGCCGATCGTCGAGCGGTTCGGTGCCGCGTTGGCCGAGAAGACCCGCGGCCTCGGAGCGGTCACCGTGGTATCGCCGGCGATGGGCGGATTGGTCATCGGCCAAGAAGTCGCCCGCCAGCTCGGCCTGCGCTTCATCTTCGTCGAGAAGGAAGAGGGAAAGCTCGTGCTGCGCCGGGGATTCAAGATCGCCCCCGGAGAACGTTGCCTCGTGGTCGAAGATGTCGTGACCAAGGGCGGTCGCGTCCAAGAGACCATCGACATCATCCGCGGTATCGGCGGCGCCGTCGCCGGCGTGGCGATGGTCGTGGATCGTTCCGGTGGGAACGTCGATCTCGGGGTCCCGACCGTCAGCTTGATCCAGCTGGTCGTCGAGGCGTTCCCGGCCGATCAATTGCCTCCCGATCTGGCTGCCACCTCCGCGACCAAGCCCGGCAGCAGATAGTCAGACCCGGTCGAGCACACGTCGCCACTGACCGGCGTGGGCTTGCAAGCTGCCTTCCGTCCAGACGACGAAACGGCTGCGCGACACCTTTTCGGGGACGTCAAGCTGGGCCGAGTTCCGCGCTTCGATCTGCTCCTCGGACCAGCCGCGTTCCCGGAGTCGATGCCGTTGGGTGCCACCGCTGCAGGCGACACAGACCACGGCGTCGAATTCGGGGCCGTAGCCTTTCTCGAACAACAACGGGATGACCACGGCTCCGGTCGCGGTGCCGTCCCTCCGCCATCTTTCGACCTCTGCGCGCCACGCCGCGGCGATGCGAGGATGGAGGATCTGCTCCAAGTGGCCGCGAGCCACCGGATCAGAAAAGACGCGCTGGGCAAGCCATCGGCGTTCCAAGGTCCCATCGGGACCGATACTATCCGGACCGAACATGGTCCGGATCTCTGAGAGCGCCTGCGAGCCAGGAGCCACCAGCTGTCGGGCGAGATCATCCGTGTCCACAACAGGGACATTTTGCGCAGCCAGCAGCGTCGCCGCCGCCGACTTCCCCATTCCGATGCCACCCGTGACGCCGATCAGTCTCATCCGGGCGGACCTAGACACCCGTCCCGCTCAAGGAGCAAGGATGACCCGGTAGAATCGTTCCGAACGGCCGAACGTCGCGGAATCACTCACCGTGAACGTTCCCGTGCTGTTCACCTTGGTGCTGATCGTCGTCCATTGGACGAAGTCGTTGGACGCTTGGACCTGGTAGACCTGACCAAGCTGGCCGCGGACCTCGACCAGCGCTCCGGCGTCTCCATAGCTCAAGAATGTCAAGACGACCGGAATCGTCGGGTCCACCTCGGGACGGACCCGGAGCTGGACGTTGTCCAACCAAGCGGCGTCATCGCCGAAGCTGTTGACGGCGTCCTTGGTGTAGCGCCACTCGAACCGGTTGGCACCGGAAGGAACCGGGAAGGTGAACGTCGTCCACGGGATGTCACCGGACCAACGTTGGACCACCGTGCCGTTCACGAAGAATTCGAGCTGATCCCAGCCCGACTCAGAGCTGACCTTGAGATCGAACGCGCCCTCTCCGGTGAAGGAATTGGCTTCGACCGCCAAAGAAGTCCATTGGTTGTCGCCGACGGTGCCGGTTTTCGAAGCGAAGCGTCCCGTAGAGACCGTGTTGGTCTGGACCGCCCAAGGGGCCGATCCGCTGGTCACCCAAGCCAGATGCTTCAGGTCACCCGACTCGAAGTCGTCGGTGAACGGAACCGCCCGGAAATTGGCGGTCAGATTCACACTCCCTGACACCACAAGCTTCAGGGGGTTGTCCGTCGACTGGGTCGTGCCCGTCCACCCGATGAACTCGTAACGTGGGTCGGCGAGAGCGGTCAGATCCAAAGCGGCGCCGTCGGCGTAGACTCCCTTGAGGAAACCCGGGGCATTGCTGACCGAAGCCGAGACGCTTCCACCCGCTCCGGCGAGGACTTCGACCGCACGCACGGTGGCCTTCTCGAAGGAATGCGTCAGACTGATGGCTCCGGTTGCGCCGGAAAACCCGTCCACGGCGATGCGGGCCGTCTGGCCCGCGCGCAGGGCGACATTGACCGCGCTCGTGCTCGTGCCGGCCTTCTCATCATCATTCGACGCCAACAAGGTCAAATTATCGACCGTTTCCCCGGTGTAAACACCAAGGAGAGTATCGAAGCTGGAGGTCGTGGTGTTCAGACCGAGCACGCCGTCCGCGGGAGCGGTGAATTTCCACCAAACGGAATGTCCGCCTTCACTGCCGCCATGTTGCGGTTCACCGAACTCACGGCTCGCGTTGACGTTGCTCCCCTTCTCGGTACCGACCCAGTCGATGATCTCCGAGGCAGCGATGAACCCGTCGTTGGCGACACTCGCGGCCCGCAGATTGATGGTGATGCTCACCGAGGTGGAAACGTTCTCGGCAAAGTCTTGGGCGACAGCGGTGACGGTGTTGATTCCAGTCTTGAGGGCCACTTTCGTCGACCACACGCCGTTGGTGATGCCGGCGCTCTGGCCGTTCACCAATACCTGCCGGACCTCGGAGGCGCCGGGTTTAGGATCGATGGCGATACCGCTTACGATCACTTGGTTCGTGGTCGCGATGAAACCGTTGTCCGGACTGGTGAACGCCACCTGGGGGGCGACCGTGTCGACGACGGCATCCGGGGTCAGGCGCAGGCGGAAGATGCCTCGACCAGCCTCACCTTTTCCGACCACCGCGATACGATAGGTGGTCCCGCCCACGGCGTTGAACGAGAACGTCGTGCTCGTTTTCGGGGTCTCGGGCACCCCGGCAGCCACCTGCGACAGAGTGTTGAAGCTGTCCCCGGTGAAGACACCGACCGCGACCGGCACACCGGTTCCGAAAGTATCAATCAACGCCGATCCCGACTTGGCCGGGGTCCACGCATACCAAAGCGATCCGACCCCGTCGGCTCCTGCGAAAGTCGAGACCTCGCCGGTCTCAAAGGATGACAGCCGGGTGTCCTCGCTGCGGAGTTGTTCCCCCGCCAAAGCGATTTTCTTGGGCTTCTTGAACTGGTCGTTGTCAGGTCGAGGTTGGACCGTATAACTGAACGAATTCGTGACACCTTCCTTGCCTTTGGCGGCGGCGATCACATTGACGATAAAGAAACCCTTCCCGGCGGCAGGAAACGTCGCGGTATAGGTCGCATCGAGAGCCACCACATCCGGAAGAACTCCGTTGTTGGTGAACACCAACGGGACATCGGTCAACCCGGGACCGTTGATTGTAGCGACGATGGTCGCGTTGGTCACAGCGATCAAGTCGGTCACCCGGAGGTAGACCGGGGTGGCGTTGCCCTCAAGCAGAGCGGAGCCGCTCGGCGGAGTGAGGGAAAGCTCGAGCTTCCCGTCCACAATCCCGCTCACCGCGCGATAGGCGCTGACACGGCCACCGGTGACCGTCTTTCCGGCAAGTTCCGCGGTGGGAACGGCGGAATTCAAGATGCGCTGCCGTAGTTCGAACAGGTTGGCCTTCGGATTGGCGGACAACGCCAATGCCGCTACGCCCACGACATGCGGGCAAGCCATGCTGGTGCCGCTAATCACGTCATAAGAGCTATCGGATGAAGTCCAAGTCGAATAGATGTCGACGCCGGGTGCACCGATATGGACGGTACGGTTGCCGAAGTTGGAGAAGTCGGCGAGCTGGTCTTTGCGGTTGATCGCCGCGACCGAAATCATGTTGTCGAAGGCGTAGCTGGCAGGCGTATCGAACTCGATGTCGTTGTTCGAGGACGCGTTACCGGCCGCCGCGATGAAGAGATGGCCTGCGTTGCCCGCTGCGAGGATGGCGTCCGCCAGCGCCTGGTCGGCTCCGCCACCGCCCCAACTGTTGTTGGAGATGGGGACCTTCTGCTTGACCGCGTATTGGATGCATTCGATGGCATCCGATAGGAATCCGCTTCCGTTGGCGTCCAAGAACTTCAGTCCCATCAACGAGACCTTCCAAGCCACGCCGACATGGGGTTCGCCGTTGTTCGCCGCCGCACCGATCGTGCCGGACACGTGCGTCCCGTGGAAATTGTCGTCGTATGGATCACCGGAGCCGTTCAGAGAGTTGATTCCGTGGACGTCGTCGACATATCCGTTCTTGTCGTCGTCGATACCGTTGCCCGGGATTTCACCCGGATTGGTCCAGACGTTCGCGGCCAGATCGCGGTGCGTGTAGCGGATACCGGTGTCGATCACCGCCACAACAACCGAGTTCGTTCCGGTCGTGATATCCCACGCCTTCACCACATCGATATCGGCGCCGGCGATCCCGCCGTCTTGGCCCGTGTTCTGGAGTCCCCAAAGGGTTCCATCACGGAAGCGAAGATCATCGGGAACCGCATTCGCGGTCACCACGAAATCGGGCTCGACGTACTCGAAGAGGCCGGTGGCCTTCAGATACTCGATGCGCTCGGCCATCCGCCGAAGACGCATGTCGGTCGTCAGGATGGCCGCCGTGGTCAGCCCGCCCTTGGGCTCGTCCAAGCTCAACAGACCAGGGACGAGGGAGTACTCCTTCCGCACGTTCAGGCCGACCGATGCGATCTTGGCGAACGCGGCCGGGCGAATCCGGGAACCGACCCCAATCCCGTCCTGCTTGTGCTTGGCGAAGATCCGCGTGGCATGGGCCTTATGACCCGAGATCACGATGGTGTCGGAACTCTCCTCCGCACACAGGACGGCCCCGGAAAACAGGAGCCCTACGGCAAGAACCCAAAGTCGCTGGCGAAGCATAATCAGATGTCGTCGAAAGATGGAGCTAACTCAGGGCTCGTAGGTCACACGGAAATACCGTGCCGCGTTGTCCGCAGGCACCGGTTCACGGACGCTGAGCGGCACGGACACCGCCGCGCTGTTGGTCACGCGGGACACGAGGTCCCATGACGTCGATGTCAACGAGCTCGCGGCCTCGACGCGGTAGATGGTCTTCGGCGCCCCGATCCAATTGATCTCGGTCGTGAGCGGAGGAAGGTCGATGACCTTGCTGGTCACCGGGACGCCACCGAACGGTGTCGTGTCGAAGCCGTTGGAGATTCCATCGCTGTCGGAGTCGATCGACTTGCTGTCGAACAGCGCGCGATTGATGCGGATCGTCCTCCCGTTGCCCAGCGCGACATCCACGCCGCTCCGAGGACCGGCGTACGACGAGACCCACTTGACATGGCCACCCAAGGCACCGTTGAGCTTCTCGACGGGGACGTTTGAATCGGCGAAGTAGAGGGTCATTCCTTCCCCGATCTCGATGTACGAGGCGAGGTCATCGACGATGGCGGAGTTCAATTCGAGATAATCGACGTAGAGCGCGTTCTTGGCGCCGGTCTCGGTGATGGTCAGGAAACTGTCCGGAGCCAAGTTGAGGACCAAGTGTCCGATGACCGCGTTGTTGACGTAACCGGCCACCTCGGCGCCCAGATCACTACCCGGCCAAGCGATGTCGGCCGTGCCGCCCTCGGAGGTGTTCACCTCGAAATTGGAACCCAGCAGGCTGCTGACCTTCGGGAGGGAGGCGAGGGAGAACCCGTAGCTGCTGACGAAAGTGGATGGCGTGGTGATTCCGGCGTCGGTGAAAGAATCGGCGACGGCCAATTGGAGACCCCGGCCGCTGCGGACACTTCCGCCCCGCACCTTGAGGGTCGTCGCCGTCAACGAGATGTCCCGGGGCGAACGCACCAAGCTATCGTTGCCATCGAGACCCGCCGCACCGGCGACGATTGAGATCGGTCCGAACGAGGACTGCAACGATCCGGAGTTCTGGAAGACCTTGGAAGTGATCTGGAATCCGGTCGCCAAATTGGTCCTGGTGTTGTTGTAAACTTCGTAAGGCGTCACCCGATCGCTGCCGAAATTGGCGACACCCGCGATGTTCAGGATTCCTCGGTTGGTGAGGTAGCGGAGGTTGGGCGCATTGGTGGCACCAAAATTGAAAAGGGTGCTCACCGACAACGTGCCCAGCTTGAATTCACCGTCGACGGTCAGCGAATCGGAGCTCGTTTGGAACCGGCGGGAAATCGACACCTTATCGGTGACCGTCGTGTTGGTCGCCCGGGCGTTCAAACCGGTGATGTCGACGGATCCGATGGTGTCCAACGCGCTCGCCACCAGCAGCACGTGGAACACGGTCTGGTAGTCTTGTGCGGTCACGTCCGAATTCGTTGTCCCGTCCGCGCCGACCGTTGTGTTGGTCACGTTGAGCGAGAACCCATTCGTCCACAGTGCGCTCCAAGCTTGGATGGTGCCCGACGCCACCCGGGTCACGATGGGAGCGGCGAGGTTCTGCAGAACCAGGTTCCCGTCGGCGGAGTCGAGGTCGTAGTACAGGTACGGGACATCGATGACCGCCCCGGCGGAGCTGACCAGGTTCTTGGTCTTGGCGTTGACCACACCGACGCCGCGGATGCGCGCATCCTTCAGGTTCAGATTGTCCGCGTTGATCTCGAGCCGTCCGCCATAATTGGTGATATCGGCGTCGGGAAGGTTGCCACCAAAGGTCAACTGCCCGTTCACGAACGCTTTGTAGGCAGAATAGAAGGCAGGGACCGTGGTGTTGGTGTAGGCCATCCCGTTGGTGAACTCGGGGGAGAGGAACTTCAAGAACGTGTCGTTCGTCAGCGTGCCGTTGGGGCGTTTTCCGCCGACGCCGTTGCGGTAGATGTAGAAGTTCTCAGGCTTGAACGTCCCGGCCAGACCGTTGGTGTTCATGAACACATTGGTGTCCGCGAACAACAGCGAATCGGCGGTCAAGGTGTCCGATAACCAAATCGACTTGAGCTGCTTCTGGCGGGTGATGACGTTGGTCTCGAATCCGCTGAATTGCACGGTCGGGATCTTGAACCGGTTCGTCCGTTCCTGGCTATCGATGAACGAGACATCCACGTTGATGTTCGTGTTCCCGTTGAGGACGAACACAGCTTGGATGATCTGGTTCGTCGGGGTCTTGGGCGGTCCGTCGAACTGCTGATAGACGTAGGCCGAGGGCGATTTCAACGACAACGCGATCTGCCCGTCCGGGGTCACCCGGTAGTTCGGCGTGGTGACCTGGGGACCGCCGGGCAGCAATCGGAAGAAGGATGCCAGCGGCAGGTCGACGGTGTTGGTGCCCCAATGGAGATCGGAGACACCCGTCGCACCGACGAAGAGGTTGGTGTCCGTGACATAGCCGTCGCTGAGGCTATTTCCATCCAGTGTCCCGAGGTCGAGTTTACCGCGTTCTAGATCGACGTTCTTTCCAGTCAGGCGGATCAAGCCGTCCGCCGGTACGGTGAAGGTCCCGCGGTTGACGATGTTCGTCGCGTTCAACAAGACATAAGGTCGGCCGGTGATGCCGGCTCCCTGTTCATTGCGGATGACCGACGCGGGACGACGATAACCCGTGGCTCCATCGATGTATTCGAACCGCACACCGCCGTTGTCGGTGCTGCCACCGACGATGCCTCCGAAGCTCGCCAAGCTGTTCGCGAGAATGCTCCCAGCGTTGGTGAAGTAGAGCGTGTTCTGGGTCTCGAACGGCAACTCCGTGGAGATCTGGAGAAGACCGTTGTTCACGAACGTGACGTCATCGATCACCGGGACGACGGTGACTGCTCCGTTGTTGACGTAACCGAGCGCCGTTTGCCCGCTGCATAGGGCGACCAGCACCGCCAGGACCGACAAAAATGGAAAACGTTTCATGTCTTAGGACTAGTTCGGCAGTTGACGGTCATCGCCCACCGAGGACCAGTTTCTCGATCTCCTTCAGCGAAGCTCCACTGGGATAAATCACCGGCGCATTGGTGGATCCGTCGAAAGTTCCCCATCCTCCGAAAAGGAAGCCGTCCGCCTCAGTGGTCTCCTCGGTGTTGATATAGTAACGGCCAAGTTTGCTGAAAGTGATCTGCTTGCCGGGTGTGATGATGCCCGGACCTGCCAATTCATCATCCTGGACACCCCCGACCCGATTCAAAGCAGAGTTGTCGATGTATCCATCAGCCGTCACAAGCGTGAAAATAGGGATGTGGTTGATAACCCCGAGATCACCTGCTGCAAAGAGCACATCCGGAATAGTCACCTGTCGCGCAACTGCTTGGACACGCGTCGTGTTGTTGGTCACGTACCGATCGAGCCAAGTCACCAAATACGGCCTGGTCGCTGCGCCCAAAATGGAATCGTAGCTGATTTGAACGAACTTGTACTTCCCGACACCGGGCCGTAAGGCGTTGACTACTCGAGGCAGACCGGTGGTAACCGGGGTAACGACGACCGCGTTTGTCGCCACATTGGTGCTGACGGTCACAACGGACCAAGGCGGGTTCGCGCTACCCGAGCCACCAGCGAAAACAGAAAATACAGGACTCCAGGGTTCGCCGAATCCACCCGCACTCCCACCGGTTGCCCCTCCACCAGTTCCTCCACTGCCCACACTCGTCCCACCGCTCACGCCGATAGCACCACCGGTGGAGGTTATGACATCTGGCAGCAGGGATTCGACCGCATAGTTGGTCGTGCTCAGCATGTAACGGAAAGCGGCGATGTCCTCACGTGTGAGCGCTGGGAAATAGGTACCAAAGCCACTTGCCAAAGACCCCCCCCTTCCCACAAATGCAAACGCCTGACCGAAATTAGCGACGGTGGTGAAGCCTGGAGCCAAGGGGTCGACCGGGAAATTGACCGCCTTCCATTCGGTCGTGTCGGTTTGGAGGATTTGATAGGTGAACTGGTAGCCGTTAACGTAGCTGGACTGCTGCAACGTGACCGGGTCGAAGTTCGGGTTGAACACCGAGAAGTGATCAAGTTGGCCCGGATCGGTCCAATGTGCCCGGATCGACCAGATATAGTTCTCAGGAGCGGCAACCCCGAGCTGTTCCAACATGAATGAGAGTGTCGAGGTCTTGAGGTCGACGATGGACAACGCGCTTGCCGTCGCATTGTGGCGGAGTGTCGTCGTCGGAAATTCTTCTAGCGTCGAGCTCATCGAATCGGCCGCAGGGATGTCGTTGAGCACTTTCATCGCTGATTCCACAGCAGCGACGCCGTTCGCGCCGAAATACCTGAGGAACGAGGCGTCATAGCCATATGTGATGACCGGCATGTTGAAACGATATGCCTCGCCCAAGAACATCGGCCCACCGACACCCGAAGGATACTTTGTTCCAAGACCGACTTCGTCCGTCATCCAAGAGGCACGCGCCCCGAGCAACGAGAACGCGCTGGCTTGTCTCGGTGCCAAGAGCACCAACGATGCGACCAACAGCGCAAAAATGTGACGCGACATAACTTGATCAAGGAAGGCGGACGACGCGGAAGAACGTTCCACTGGCGGTGTTGATCGGGAACGTGACGGAATCCGAAGATCCGGCCGCCAGGCGGTCGGTCTTGTCGGCACCGTCCCAGTTCGAGGCATTGCTCGAGCGCTGCACCTGATAGGTGCGGCCGGTCTCGGTCGCCCAGGACAACCGCACGCCGTCAGCGGTCTTGACGATGTCACAGGAGAGCTTGGCAATCGATGCCGGTGCGGCGAATTTGCGGGCGACCAGATCAAACCCGCTTTCCAGCGAGTTGAACGATGTCCACACTGACAACACCCTGCCGGTCGAGTCCGCGGCGATCGCCGGCTCCTTTTGTTGGCTGATGGTCGTCTGGTTCACGCCGAACTCTTCGTCGAGCAACTCCAACGTCGGACCGAAGCTGCGGGCGAAGACACCTTCACGAGAACCGTCTTGGCCCATGCTGCTCCAAGTTGCCATCACGGAACCGTTCACCGCGGCCAATCGGGGCGCGAGTTGGTCGGATTTGAGATAGGTGTTGAGCCGGACGTTGGGTTTGATGGCCACGCCGTCACGGTTGAACGAGCCGGCCATGATGTCCCAACCATTCGCGGCCACGTCGTGGTCACGCTCAGCCCAAGCAGCGACGAATCCGCCGTCCGCGGTCGCGGCCACCGACGGGGTGGCCGCCAGATCCAGGCCTTGATTCAGACGCATCTCACCGGTGTTCGCCTTGGCGGAAGCTCCGAAAACCCGTGCATAGACATCGCAAAGAATCTCGCGGGACGGGTTGCTCCGTTGTCCCTCGGAGACCCAAGCGATGGTGAAACCACCGTCGGGCATCGCTGTCACGGACGGGGAACGCTGGTTGGAGTTGGTCGTCGAATTGACCTGGAACTTACCACCAATCTTTTCGCCGGTCGCTGACAGACGTTGGGCGAAGACACCGAAGCCGCTGCCGTCATCACCGAAGTTGGCCCACGTGACCAGCACGCTACCATCCTTGAGGGCGGTGGCGCTGATGTTCTGGTTCTGCCCGCGGCCAGCGGCGTTGATCTCAAGATCATCACCGATGAAGTTCGCGGTGTTGCCGCCGCCTGGCCGGAGGAACCGAGCGTAGATGCCCTGTTTCCCGACCGGTCCGCCGCGCCAGAAGAATGCGGCTCCACCATCGACCAGTTGCACGACCTGAGGTTCTTCATGGCTGCCTTCCACGGCGGAATTGACCACGAACGACCGGTACCATCCGGTCAACGCCCGGTTGAGGCGGCGCGCCCGGATCGTGTATGTTCCTGCGGCCCCGCTGTTCTCTTGCCAGACGACGTAGCCTCCCTCGGCGTTGATCGCCAAGGCAGGACTCGTCTGGTCGCCGGAAGGCACGCCCAGAGGCAGAAACTCGCCGCCATCGTCGACGAAACCGGTGGAACCCAGCCCCACCCATGCGGAAAGCACCGCGAGGCCGGCAGCCATCCCGGCCCGCGCAAGGCGTGGTCCCGGTGCGTTGAAACTCAGACTCGGCATATGCTTCTTAGATGTTACGGCCGTTCACAGATGTCAACATGCGTTCCCTTCGTGCGCCGCGGACTTCGTTGCCCTTGGCGCGTCGGCTTTACTTGGCGATGGTCGCTGCCGGAGTCGGGACCGAATTCGGATCGAACGGGAGGTTGCGCGGGTCGTTGACGCGATGGCCCGACGGGTCGAGGATGGTCGGAGTCACGAAGATCACGAGGTTCTTCTTGATGTTCAGCGAGTTCTCGCTGCGGAAGAGGCGTCCCAAGACCGGGATGTCGCCCAAGACCGGCACTTTGTCCCTCGACTTTTTGGAGTCCTCGGAGATCAAGCCACCCAAGACGACCGTCTGGCCATCCCAGACCGTGGCGCTGGTGACGACTTGGCGAACCCGGATGCGAGGGAGCGGCAAGACCGCTTTCAGAGAGGTGCCGACCGTGTTGCCGGCTACCGACTGAGCCTGCGGAACGAAGCCACCCGGATCATCGTAACCGACGAATTCGGTGAGGCTCGGGATGATGGTCATCTGGATGGACGACTCATCGGAGGACACGTAAGGGACGACATCCAGCGTGGGACCGAACGGGAACACCGTGGTCTGGTATTGGATCGCGGTCGCCACAGCGCCACCGCCACCGGTGTTGCCGTTGACGCCGTTCGCAGTGTTGCCGGTGCCGCCACCGGAACCTTGTTGGTTCTGGCCGACACCCACGACGACCGTCCGGGCGTCGTTCACCGAGATGTGCGCCTGGCGGCCGCTCTGGGTGACCAACTTCGGCGCGATGAGGAACTCGACACCATCACGCTGATCGAGGGCTTGGATGACCGCGCGGAACTGCGGATCGGTGAGGATGCCGCTGAGCGTCGCAACCGTCGGGATGGCCGTCTGGTTGCCGTCGAGATTGCGGAGACCCGCGGTGACGTTCTGGTCCGTGCCCTGGGTCGGAATCTGGCCGTATTGAGGGAAGACGCCGTCCGGATTGGCCGCAGAGGGCGCGCCCTGGAAGGACGGTGCGCTACCGCCGGACAGACCCACCTTGCCCCCGCCCATCAGGAAGTTGCCCAAGAACCATTGGAACCCGAGCGCCTTGCTGTCAGTCTGGCTGATCTCGGCGAAACGTGCCTCGATCTCGATGTTGGCCGGACCGACGTTCAAGGCCTGGATGGCCTTCTCGATGATATCGAGGTCGGACAGTGTGGCCCGGACGAACAAGATTCCCGTGCGGTCGTTGAAGAACAGCGCCTTGGCATCGACCTCTTGAGCCTGCCCGTTGAGACCGAACTGCTGTTGTTGGGCTTGGCCACCGAAGCCGCCGCCACCACCCACGCCACCCGCACCTCCGACGCCCGGCAGCGCCGTCTGCGGGAAGTTGACGCCCGCCGCAGCGAAGAACTGCCGCACCATCACCTGGACGTTCGCCATCAGGTTGGTGCGCGTGACACCGGTGATTCCTTGTCCGCCTTGTCCGCCTTGTCCACCGCCGCCACCACCACCGCCACCGGTGGAGCTGCTGGAGCTGACGTCGACGCGGGGAACATTGAAGATGCCGCCGCCCTGGCCACCCTGGGCGCCACCGCCACCGCCGCCACCACCACCGCCGCTGCCGCCACCACTGGTGCTCTGGAAGGTCGTCCCGAGATCGATACCGGATACGCTCTCAAGACCTTGCATGAAGGTGTTGGGATTGACGCGGAACTCACGAGTGTGCAACTGGACCGGTTCCGGAAGGCGTTGGGTGAAGATCACCGCGTAATCTTCGATCGAGATCTTGAGCGGCTTCTCGGCGACCTTGGTCACGGCGTCCAAAGCGTCGGCCAACCGGACGTTGTGCAGACCAGGGTTGAGGCGGATGACGACATTGTTGAGATCGAGCGGTTCGACCGGAGCCGCTGCCACAGGTTGACCCGTCGCATCGAACTGCTGGGTCGCCTGCGGGGTCGGGACGTCGATGCTGGAGCTGATCAGGAAATTGACGCCACGCTTCTCGGGGTCACGGGCCTTGGCCTGCTCTTCGAGGTACTTGACGACCTCTGCCAACGGAAGGCCGTCGAACTTGACCTCGTTGAGGATGATCCGGTCGAGTTTGCTGGCGATGATCTGGCGTCCACCACCGGTGTGGATCAGATTGGTCTTGGCCCAAGGATTGGCCACAGGGAGGTTCGATTTGGGGGTTTCCCAAGCTTGCTCGACCTCGACCAACCGGTCCTTGGTGGTCAGGGACTTGTTCTTGGCCGCACGGGTGAACTTCGCCTCGCGGATCAGGTTCAGGTAGTAATAGGCGGCCTGGTTCTCAGGTTGTTGCTTGATCGCCTTCTGGAAGACCTCTTCGGCCTCGTCCAGCTTGTTCATCTGGTACAGCACGACACCGTCCTGCACCGAGGAGGCCACCTTCACCATATTGGTGCTGTGGTCGGCGGCACGGGCCAAGACCGCTTCGCTGGGAAGCTTTCCTTGGAGGTCCGCCAAACGGCGGTCGTTGTCCTTCTTGAAGCTCTTGGCAACCGTGTTGTTGGGATCGACCTTCAGCGCGCGGGTGACCTGGGTATCCGCTTCGCGGGCATCGCCGGCGCGTTGCGCGGCGATGGCCAACTGGAGGCGGGCCCCGGAAAGCCCGGCCGCGGTCTGGCGGCGTTCGGCCTCCACGTTCGCCCCGAGCACCTCGGTCAACGACCAAGCATCTTCATAGAGCTTGGCGGCGGTCTTGAGATCGTTCTGTTTCTGCGCCGTCTGAGCTGCCTCAAGCGTGCTGCGCAACAGGATCGCTTTTTCCTGACGCCGGATGGCTTCTTCTTCAGCAATCTGGCTCGGGGCCTGCCCCAACGCGCCTTGGACACAGGCGCACAGCAGGAACACGCGGAGGAGTTTGGACACTTTGGTCATGGGGTTCTTCTCGGTTGGAACTCGAAAGCGTAACGGGTCGGGCTCTGGTCAGGGCGCAGGGGAAAGCTTGATGGTGGTGCGGACTTGATTGGGCGCGGAGACTACAAGCTCGTCTTTTTGGATGGCAACAATCTTGTACGTCACACCGGACAACACCAAGGATTCATCAGCACGTTTCGCGGTGAACTTCTTGTTCTCGGCGGCGTAGCTGAGGTCCGCGGCGAAATCCATCCCCTTGGTGTAGACCTTGTCCCTGGACAAGGTGACGCGTTCGTTGCCGGACAACACCTCGATCACGACCTCGGTCGGATTATCCTTGGGGCCGTGCACCTCACGGAGGACGAAGAGATCGTTCTTGGTGCCCTCGGTCAGCGAGATGGTCGTCGAACGGCGTTTGGCCGGTTGCTTCTCGTAGTCCCGCACCACGATGAACTGATAGCGGTAGGGCTCGGCGGTGCCGGCGACCGATGCGTAGGTCACCGAAAGATTGAGCGGGATCGTTTTTTCCAGTGTGAGACCATCGGCGCCGCGGCCGCCCTTGTCACCGACCGGTGCGATGCTGGAGTCGGCCTTGCGGATCCATGTGCCCGGATTGAAGGTCTTGTGCTCACCGGAAAGAGCGACCACCGAAGGCTTCGAGAGGCGCTCCAACGAAGCGATGCTCCCGGCGAGTTCGACCGGCTTGAGGGGCTTCTGTTTGCCTCCGACCTTCTGCTGGAGCTGCTCCGCCAGCTTTTGCCGTTCGTCACCGGCGCGCATCGTGAGCAGCAGCGACGTCGCGGCGACGGCGAGCAAGACGACACCGAGGACGACCTTCTCGTAATGCTTTTTGAGGAATTGCATGTGTCAGCGGGCGGAGGGAGTGGTCGGTTTGGCCGGGGCCTCGGTCACCGGTGCGACCGAAGCGACCGCGAACTTGACCACTTCGAGACCGATGGTCACACGGAGCGGCTTCTCTTCGAGCACGGTCTCTCCGGCGCGTGTCGGCGCCGGTGCCGCGACCGGGGCCTGCGGCTGGGGTTGACCGTAGCGGTTCCCGCCGCCGACCAGACCATAACGCCGCGCCATGGCCATGTCCATGCCGGGTCGGCCCGGGACAGGCCCGGAGGCGGCAGCCGCCGCGTTCGGATCTGGTGTCGTCGAGGTCGAGCCTCTCTCGACATTGATCGTCTTCAGAACATAGGCCTGAGGCGAGTTCAGGAACCCGGCGAGCACGTTGCCCAGCTCGGTGCTGAAGCACTGGAACGAGATCTCGTACGGATAGATCGACGCACCGGCCACCGCATTCGTTCCGACCTTCTTCGTCAGGAGGTCCGCGCTGCCGACCGCTTCACCCGACGCCACGCCGGTCCGCTTCAACGCCACCAAGGAATGGATCTTGGCGTCGAAGAGCACGCGGCAGATGTTGTCCAGATCGTTCAGCTGCGTGGCCAGAGGCACGAGCGTGTTGGTGGCCAGCTGGAGATTCTTCCGCTGCTCAGAGAAGGTGAAGTCATACTTCTCGGGCAGCTTCACTCCCATCCGCTCCGACTGGCGCGTCAACCCGGCGATGGTCGCCTCGAGGAGGGACTTGAACGAGGCGTTGTCCAAGGACTCAGGTCGGACGACCTGGCCGAAGCGTGCGCGGGCATCCTTCTTGAATGCCTCGACCCGTTTCTGCTCTTCCTTGACCTTCTCGATGTTCTCGGAATTCGGATACGGCTCGCGCTTCACCAAGCCGTCGAGCTGCTGGTTCTTGGCGTCGAGCTCGGCGCTGACGCGTTCGGCCTCGTCCATCGTGGTGAAGAGGTAGAAGACCCCGGCCCCGAGCAACGCCACGGAGACCGCCAAGCCGACCACGAACAGAAGATTTCGCTTGATCCAGGCCATATCAGAGCTTGATGGGACGCTTCAATTTCAGGCTGAGCGGGAAAGAGAACGTCGGGGCGTTCGCTTCCGCCTTCTCCATCGATCCGGACAGCTGCGTGTCCTTGGGATCGAACAGAGGGCTGGCCTTGAGCTCGCGCTCCAAAGCGTATATCAGCTGGTTGTTGGCCGACTCGTTGATGCTCACCGCGCGGAAGGTCACCTTGATCGTCGCGAGCTCGTTGGTGTTGACCGCCGCGGCTTTCGGGGTGGTGGACTTCGCCTCGCCCGTCGCACCGCCTCCGGCGTCGGCGGCACCGG